>CAZGJH010000005.1:0-1710 GCA_964525735.1 uncultured Sangeribacter sp. | reverse complement strand
GTGGAATTTGGCGTAAAGTTAAACAAAAAAAGCCAAAAATGCAAATCAAAGTTTCAGCTCACTACTGGAAAATCTGATAAAGACTCGGAAAGGAAAAGAATTTTTTACGATTCTGGATTTCCTTATATGATAAATTTTTTGTAATTTTGCAAAACCAAAACCAAGTGGTTGGGAGGGTCAGTCCCAACCACGAAGTTCAGAACTTCAACAGGAACATGAAGGAGAACTTCCAGTCAACCTCTCTTGATTGACCATGCAAAGGTACGAAACTATTTTGGATTGAGAAAATCATAATCAAGATAGTTTTGTACCTTTTATTTTGTCATGGGGGTAATCTTTAACCCTTAATTAGTCTTAAAACTGAAAGCGGGCATGTGAGCGAATAGAAGAATATGCGTATATTTGCGCTCAAAACTAACTATCCAGTTTATGAAAAAGCTGATTCTTCTCATATTCATGCTCGTTGTGTGCGCCGCCGCTCACTCCGTCTTTGCGGAAGAGAAGGTGACCGAGCTGCCGGAATATACCGTCGAGGGTAAGCAGAAGAAGCTGCTTCACATATTGGCTTATGTGCGTGAATATTCGACACTTACGAGCTACACCGACACAGTGAGCATGTTTCGCGAGAAATTGGTAGATTTCATGCTCCCTGCCGATTCGAAGACACGTTTCGGAGGCTGGCGGCTTCCACGTGTTCTCACTAACCGATCGTATTATCAGTTCACCAACTCCGATGGTCTTGACAGCGTGAGCGACAAATGCGGCCATCATTTCACCTGGTCGGACTGGGTTGGGATAATACCTGCAACTCAAATTCCGGCGAGTATAATTAAGGTGAAGAATGGGGTGGATACCGTGTTTGGGAGGTACAGCCCGACTGAGATATGGAAGAAAGAGGGCGACAGGATTTCGCTTGATATCAACGTAATGGCCGATCCTACGAGTAGGAAGTGGGTGCCTAACATATCAAACTTTTTCAAAGACGATGGCACAGAGTTTGAGGTGTTTCGGCTCCAACTGAACTACGATAATGTATTATCCGAACAACTGGCTCCACTTGATCTGACTCGCTATACATTCGATATCGAGTCGAGAGGACGAAGCCGGGGGATGTTTCAGTTTAATCGCTATGATCAACCCTTTTACGTAAGCACGCGAGGGGAGGTATATATCGTTGATAAGGAATATATCTCAGTGAAAGAGGCCAAGAAATGGGCTGCTCACAAATTCTCGGAGGATGAAGATTTCACACCAGCTGATATCGAAATATTCAAGCCGTTGGATGCTCCTGCGCTTGATGCCGCGACCTTGGCGCTCATTGAACGGGTCGACGACATCGATGCTGATCAGGTGCGCTTGACGCTTGCGCCCGATGAGAAGATGCTTCGCGAAATCAGCAGAGGAGATTTCAGTTTCGGCCACAGGGCCTTCACGCTTCTCAAGCAGCTCACCGGCGTCACGGCTTACAAATATCGTAAAAACCTCAAAGATGGCTGGAACAAATTCCGCGATTCGCGGAAATCCCGTTGACCCTGCGGTACTGAAAGCTGATACAAACTCAAATATGAACTTCATATTTTTATGATTATTTTGGAAAAAAAAAGAGGCTGTCGAGAGTAATTGATACTCGTCGACAGCCTCTTAACTCTGATGGTCAGAGCTTTAACTTATGATTTAAGTAGGAGGCGCCTTCGCCTCCCTCGATCTTGG
>CAZGJH010000004.1:0-60728 GCA_964525735.1 uncultured Sangeribacter sp. | reverse complement strand
GCCAAATTTATTTGATTTTTAACTCGTCCCGATTTTTACGGGACACTAATGGTAATCTTTCTCAAATGCATCTATCCAGGAATTATTCGTTTTATTTATGATTGTCACATCCAAATAATCAGCGTAAAGACTTAATTCATCATAACCCTTAAACATAAGATGAAGCAAATATAGGACTTTACTCATTTTCCAAGTTGCTCCATTCTCATCATGACCCCAAGGAATTGTTTTACTGCCATAATAGTGTGAGTCTTTTAAACAAACAACATTTTCATCGGTTACTATTGTATTGTTCAGCCAAGAATGTTCCAAGCCATAGAGATAAATAGATTCATATCCTGAATTAATAGCAAAAAAAATTGAAGCTATAGCAACATTCTGGGCTCTTGGCAAAGTGAACCCCAGTTTAAACAATTTATGTTTTACTCTGGTAAAAAATTTGGTAGTTGGGTTATAATAAATATTCGGTAACCCGATGAAGTCTGAATTAATATTTGCATATAATGCTTCAGCTTTTTTTAATAATACCTGAAAAGTAACGATAGTCAATTTCCAGTCAATTTTTTTTGTTAAAGTTTCTCTCAGTGCGTTAACTTTCTCATTATTTTCGTCGAAAAAAAAAGGATCGATTAATACCAAATATTTTGGTCTTATAATAAAAAACTCTGTTGTCAAGGGACTAAAGTTAACACATAGGGTATCCCGGTCTTTCCTGGGTCCTTGCTCAATATATTGCTTAAGCGAAGGTCCGTTTCCAAGAATATCTATTCCTTTAGAGTTTTTTTGGGAGGTTAATGGAATTGTTCGACTCCTTTTCGCGATTATAAAAGAAAAGAATCTGAGCAAAAGAATTGAATCTTTTATGTGTTCAGCTATCAATTTTAATTTTTTTTTCATCTTATTAATCCTTTGCTGTATAATTTTCTAAATTAACAATCTCACATTTATGCAATTTATTTTAGTTTTTCCTTAATTAACCTTCTACTTTGAAAATATACTGACATCACAACTATGGCGACAGTTATTATGTAAATAAAGCAAGTGTAGTACAAACTATACTTAGTCAACCATAGTGAGAGGATTAGATGGAGTATTGCCGACGCCACGGAAATCATCATAAGATTTTTTGTGGCCTTAAAATAAAATAGGTAATTACAGTATAAAAAATAGACACATTGACCCAGCCCATAAATCGATAAAATTATGAAATATGGGATACAAGGTGTGTATTTTGGCATAAATAATGGAATTAAAAAATATCCTCCAGTTACTATTAAAACCGTAACTGCACAATACAGCAAAGTAAAATATTTTTCCTTGTGTCTTAAACCTCGTAGTTTATTTTCTTTAGTTTCATGAGATGAGAGGGTCTGATACAAATTCACTGAATTTGTTTGATTAAAAGCGGTTCCAATCATAATCACAATACTAGCCAAGGTAAGAGCAAAACTAAATAAACCCACATCAGCAATTGAATGCGTGCGATCAATTATGATCCGATCAAGACCTTGTTTCATCCATCCCGAAGCTTGATGAGGAATTATCGGTAAGCCCCATAGTATAATCTTCCTATAATTTGTTATGTGTCTGGGGAAAGTTAATAATTTACTCTTAAAAAAAATAATTAATGCAATTATTGCAAATATTCCGTTACAAATTACCAATGAGTAAACCTGTCCTTGCCAATTTAATTTTTTTATGACTACTAAATAAAGTGCCAGAACAAAATTTAATATGGCAAAACTGCAACTCAAGATTCCATATTTTGGTAATTTCTCCTGTATCCTATAATAGTCTAAATTAATTCCTATAAAGACATTACAGAAAGAAATTAACAATCCCCAGAAGATGAATTGCACAGGTATTTTCAACCAAGTTGCCAAACTCTTTGAGTTTAAGCCAATAAGAAATAGGAGTATTAATGAAACTACTACAGTAATTATACAGATCGCACTAAAATCTTTCCTAAAAGTGTCTCTCTTTTCTTGAAAATATGATACATTAAGATACCCGGCCGTACTTAGTCCAACAAAATAACTTAGAAACATTACGAATGTATTAAACAGACTTAGTTCACCATAGTCAGTTGGACTCAAATACCTGGCCAATATCGTTAATAGGACGAATGAGATGCCTCTGTTAAAAAAAGAGAAAATTGCAAATAAACTACCATTTCTAACAGTTTTACTTGTCTTCAATATCTGAAATGGTTTTATAGAGAATCTCATTTTACCCCGTAAATAAGACTTTTTAGGTTTTTGATTATCTATCATTTAAGGCCATACCAGTATAAAACTGAGAATCTATATTTTCACCACTAAATCAAAACCTTTCTTATCTACATTATTGTCACAGTATCTCCTATGCTGTTTATTAGGTTTGAATTTGGCAGAATCGCACTCTTATCTGGCTGTACAGATAAGATATTTGGAATTTTATTCTTAATCAAGTCAACCTTTATGTCTATACTCTGTAATTGTAATTCAAGCTTTCTTATTGATTTAGAAATCTCATCTTTTGTCTTTTGGAAATTATTCGCACTTACTTCAATTTTATTTGCTGAGTAATCTATATTATAAAATTGTTGTTGGATAGTATTATTTGAGGTATATGTAAACGCTATAGCAAAAATTGACAGAGTTATAGAAAGTAGAGTTGAAGAAAATTCTATAAACATTTTTATCTCTTCTACTTCAGGATATTTAGCACATAAAATAATAGATAGTAAGGCAATAACAACGATAACGAGTATTGATATACTCCATACAATATTGGTTGCACTCCTGTACTGTGTACATTTAGAACCCTTCTGTAAATTATTATCTTGAGTTTCCATTACTTCTTTTCTTAATGATTCATTTCTAAGGTTTAATTCATGGCTTGATCATAGTCACTTTTGAGACGGGTAAATAATGTTCTTATACAAGAAAGTATTCGGTCATAAAGAGAATCAATATTAGTGGTTGAATAGACAAAACAATCTGCAACAGCGTGCACGTGTTTATGCTCCTTTATCAATCTAGCAACTTTCAGTATTATAGAAAGAGATTCAATTTCATTAGTTATCCAAGTGTCGTCTTCTTTCTCGATAACATATACATTTGGAAGAGTTATTCGAAAATAATAAGGATCATTCTCAAAAGCTTCAAACATATAAACCAGACCCTCTAGTTCAAAAACAATTCTTGAACTTTCCGTTCCATTAATTGAGGCTTTCTCCTGATTCAAAAGATAATCCTGGAACTTATCTACCAATCTCTCCATAGTATTATCTTATATGTTTTATGAGTTCTGATGCTTTCTTAAATTCCTCAGGTGTGCCTATGTCTATCCAAAGACCTGTAAGGGGATACCTGATCACTTTCTGACCATCGGCTGCAAGAGTATCTATGAGATCGGTCGCATTAAAGACTTTACCCTCAGGTATGTATTTTAATGCTTCTTTCTTCAGCAAATATATACCGGCATTGGCATATAGATTATATACAGGTTTTTCTGCTACTCCCTTGATATTGCGTCCTTCAAGTTCGAATATACCGTAAGGAACTGAGATAGTGTAAGGGATTGCCGCAGCCGACATCATGGCATCGTGCTCCTGGAAATGAAGGAAGAAATCTTCATAATCAATATCCGTCAGCAGATCAGAGTTCATTACCAAAATCGTGTCGTTATGAAATTCCTTGACCAGAGTCAAAGCGCCAATCGTTCCAAAGAATTCCTGTTCGGCAACACATTCAACCTGCACGCCAGCTGAAGTAGGGGCTGAGAAGTGATCGATTAATTTCTCCTTAAGATAATTGACTGTAACGGAAATATTTCTTATTCCATGAGAAGTCAACGAATCAATATTCCGGTCTATTATGCTATTATCCCCTATCTTCAACAAAGGTTTGGGACATTCCAAAGTAAGCGGGCGTAACCGCTCCCCTTTTCCTCCCGCCATAAGCACAGCATCTATCGGCAGAGCAGACTTGGATTTGGTAAGATCTATGATATCCAGTAATCTCTTTTCACCATCCAATAACGGAACCAACGAAATGTCTTTATTTCTGAGTGCTCTCAGTTTCCTGATGTCATTCTTATCCGAGATATAGGAAAAAGCCTTGTGCATCACATCACCTATCCGTGATTCCAAATGATAACCGGAAATCAGGGCTCTCCTGATATCCCCGTCCGTCAGTGTACCCACCATTTTATCCTCGGAATCCATTACAAAGAGGGTCATTGAGACACTATGCAATCGGTTCAGCTGCATTAGAGCATCCCTGACAGTACTGTTTTCGGTTATTTTGTATTTTTCCATTTATATCAGATTTTCTTTTATCATCAACTCGGCAATTTTCCAATCGAACATCGTGTCCAGATCCAACGAATGTAAATTGTCCATCACATACTTGACCTTCTTTTCGAACTTCGAAATCGGTTGCTTCTTAAGCGATTCAGGATTGATAACATATACCGCTCCGTTATATTCCCAGGCTTTCGGGACATCCTGTCTCCTTACGAAACTGCCGTCCCCTTTTGATATCTTCAGATAACCATCACCATCCTCTTCAAAGCAATTATAATAAGGATTGGCGGCGCTTTCCTTTACGGAGACAACCATATCCACCTCAGGATTATAAAGTTCAAGGGCTCCCTTGACATCCTCGATTGTACGGAAAGGGGAAGTACATTGAAGAAGGATTATGTTATCATGCTTCTCTCCTTTTTCTTCGTAAAAATTCAAGGCGTGCAGTAGCACGTCATAGGTCCCCATCGTATCGGTCGCCAGATAGGCAGGTCGGATGAACGGTACCTTGAGTCCATAATCCTCGACCGTCTTTACTATTTCCGCATCGTCTGTTGACACACAGATGTCAGCATCCGGTGCAATACCGCGGGCCACGTCAATTGTGTGGCAAATTAATGGTTTGCCGTTCAACTCCTTTATGTTCTTTCTCGGGATTCCCTTACTGCCACCTCTGGCGGGTATGATCACCAATGATCTCATATCTCAAACTTTATATCGTGGAATTGTTTGACGGTCGGTTTTGTCAGTTCCGTTTCCACCAATGCCGCATGAATAGCTGGAAGTGTTCCCTCCTTCGTATAAGGGTTTACACCTTCTTTCGCACAGTATCCTCTGAACTCAGTGGAAAGCACTTTGGCCAATCCTGCTCTGATAGAATCAACTTCGGAAGAACAATTTACCACCGTATTTCCCTGGGCTCTTCCTCTTTGTCTATTTCCAATATTGAGAGTCGGCTTTCCGAATGATGGTACCTCGAGGAGTCCGCTGGAGGAATTGCCAACGGCGGCCGAGCAATGGGCCAATGCGGAAAAATACCGTCTTCTGCCCAAAGAAGTAAAGGCAACTGCCTTATCCTTATGCTTCGCGACCCAATCCTGCAATATCCGGGTAATGACTCTTCCGTCGGTATCCGAATTGGGGAGAGTGAAGAGGACCTTGTGGTTTTCGATATAAGGTTCTAAAGCTGTCAGAAGTGCGCGAATCTGAACTTCAGCTTGTCCAGGTTCCTTGGTAACAGGGTGATAAGTGGCCAATATGAATTCTTCTCCGAGTTCATATTCGATACTTTCCTCAAGCTCATCCAATGTCATTAAAGATTCACTCGTAATGTTGTCAACACCTAATGACCCTACCCATAGCACCCGGTCTGGTTTCTCACCCATCTGGATCACACGTTTGCGATATTCTTCTGTGGAGGTGAAATGCAGATACGAAAGTTTCGTGATGGCGTGTCGTATCGCGTCATCATATGCACCCTCCGTAATCTCTCCTCCGTGTAAATGTGCAATCGGAATTCCGAAAATCATCGCCGCCGAAGCTGCGGCCAACATTTCGTAACGGTCGCCGAGTATGACAATCAGATCCGGGTGCAATTCTTCATAAGCATCCGCGAATCCTATAGTTGCCAATCCCATTGATTTCACCGTCCCTACATGGGTGTCACTCGAAAGAAGCATCTCGACCTTTCTATCTATCTTGAACCCGTCGGACTCGATCTCCTTGTATGTCAGACCGAACTCGGGTGAAAGATGCATGTTTGTGGCAATAATCTGAAGCTCCACTTTTGGATCCTCTTTCAAGGATTTCATCAGCAGGCTCATTATGCCATATTCGGCTCTTGTACCAGT
The DNA here is from genome assembly GCA_964525735.1 of uncultured Sangeribacter sp. GTDB lineage: Bacteria > Bacteroidota > Bacteroidia > Bacteroidales > Muribaculaceae > Lepagella. The sequence goes on along the minus strand of CAZGJH010000004.1, from coordinate 54,587 downwards.
TACGATGCAGATTTTCCTTCTCCCTCTCATATCTCTATCAACTCGTCCTCGGCAAAATCACGTGAGGCCGTAGTTCCAACTATCTCATCCCATTTCATGGGCGATATGCCGTTTCCGGGACGTTTTACCGTTAAGTTTTCCTCAGTCAATATTTCCCCTGCTCTAATATCTTTAGCGGCAACAATACTTTTTCGTGCCACGGCTATATTCTTCCTTTCCGAGTCACTGACATGTTTGCAGCTGTTTCCCATCGCCAACTCGATATTGCGGATCGAATCGACCATAAGCTTCAATTCGTCGGGTTCAAGCGACGCCACATGATCGGGTCCAGGCAGTGTACGGTCAAGGGTGAAATGCTTTTCTATGACCGATGCTCCTATGGCCACGGCGGCAACAGGTACTTCTATCCCTTTCGTATGGTCGGAATATCCTACTTTCGTACCGAATGCGGAACGTAAGGTTTCCATAGCACGCAGATTCACATCGACCATCGGTGTCGGATATTCCGTATTGCAATGGAGAAGAGTTATCTTATCAGTTGTAAGGCCGCCTTTATACAGTACATCCATTGCGTCCTCTATCTCACCTAAGCGGCACATGCCTGTGGACATGATTACAGGGATACCTGTCTCTGCAACCTTACGGAGATAAGGGAGATTGGTTATCTCTCCGGATGGTATTTTCATGAAATCCATACCCAAACCCGCAAGAAAGCCAATGCTTTCAAGATCAAATGGAGTGGACATGAATTTTATACCTTCCGAGTTGCAGAACTGGTCCAGTGTTATAAAGTCGGCATCGGTGAGTTCCAACTTCCTAAGCATGTCAACCTGAGAACTCTCGCTCTTCATGTTGTTTTTCTGATACTGGGCCTGCATGGCGAACCTATTCGCTATTTTCTCAGCCTTGAATGTCTGGAACTTCACATAATCTACACCGCAACTTTTCGCCGCCTCCACCATTTGCTTGGCGAGTTGCATCGACCCGTTGTGACTGACCCCAGCTTCGGCTATTATGATCGTATGCGCCATCTTATCAGATTTGTTTGGCCGGTATTCCCGCGTAAGTTCCTTTCAATATTATATCCCTTATTACAAGACACTGAGCTCCGACAACCGCATCGGAACAAATTTTTACACCTTGGGCAATCACACTGCCGCTTCCAATGAAACAGTTCTCTCCTATCTCACAATCCCCGTTCAGCATCGCACCAGTAGAGACATGACAGTAATCACCGACTTTCACATCATGTTCAATATTGGCATGGGTATTTATTATACATCCCTTGCCTACCTTAGCTCCCGCGTTGACTGTAGCGCAGTGAAGCACCACCGTGCCGGGTGCTATGTTCGCGTGCTTGGAAACATGGGCGGTCGAGGCTATGATGGTTGCGAGAGTTCCGTTTGCCTCCTCCACAAGCGTATGCAGCTTGTTTCTGAGCGCAGGATTCTTAATAAATCCCATCGTGACAACGAACTCGCAATCCTCAGCATAATTAGGAATATCGTCGTCACCACCGATCACTGGATATCCGAGACAGGTAGTGCCGATTGTATTCGGGAGATCCAGAATTCCCTTTATTTCCCGGCCACAACTTTCTGCCGCCTCTATGACCGACTTGCAATGGCCTCCTCCTCCGATTAGAACTACGGGCTTCATCAATCTTACAATTTTACGCTTGAAGGAATGTTCACGATGCGGTCAGCGAGCCATTGTGTGTTCGCCAGTCCGTCATTCTGACAATCACGGAACATTGGCAGACGGTTCATCAGCTCCCATACAGGGCGTGTCATAACACCATTGTCGTTGGTATATTCAAGAAAAGCCTGCTGTGCGTTCCTGTCCGGAAGTATCACCGTGTTGAGCCAGTAGTTGCTACGGCAATCGGCGGGTTCGGTGAAGAAATCAACTCCGTCGACACCCTTGAAATAATTTGCGTACTCCTGTGCTGTCTTGCGTTTGTCCTCAACAAATTCCTCTATATGTTCAAGCTGTGCGCAACCGAGGGCGGCATTGATGTTGGGCATACGGTAATTGTATCCGATGTGGTCGTGGACAAATTCCCACCGATGGGGCACTTTAGCCTGTGTAGTGATATGTTTGGCGAATTTACCGAGTTCTTCATCCTGGAACAGTAACATACCGCCACCTCCTGTCGTTATCGTCTTGTTGCCGTTGAAACTGATCGCTCCTACTTTACCGAACGTACCGGTATGTTTGCCCTTGTAAAGACTTCCGATGCTTTCAGCCGCGTCCTCCACCAGTTCGATGTTCCATCTTGCGCATACTTCCACCAGTTCGTCAAGATGAACCGGATGGCCAAATGTGTGCATCGGTACACAAGCCTTGATTCTACGCCCTGTCTTCTTGTTGAAGCATTCCCCGTTCCGCACCTCTGCATTTTCTTTCAGCCACGATTCCATAGCTGCAGGTGAAAGTCCGAAGGTATCCATATCGACATCTATGAATACCGGATGTGCTCCGATATAGCTCAAGGCGTTGCAGGTAGCGATGAATGTGAGGGCCTGGGTAAGCACCTCATCGTCTCGTTCCACGCCGGCCAGCATAAGCGCCATATGCAAGGCGTTCGTACCGCTGACACATACAACCGCTTTCTTTGCCCCGGTGTATTCGGCCATTTCGTTCTCGAAACGGTCGACGAATTTGCCTACACTCGAAACAAAGGTTGTGTCGATACATTCGTTGAGGTATTTCTTCTCGTTTCCGACAAACTTCGGTACACTTAGTGGAACGAAGTCTTCCGAACCGTATAACTTCTTTATGAACTGTACTATATCCTGATACATGGGATTCGGCATTTTACATTTTCTGATCGAGATTCTTTCCCTTCTCCTCATGTTCGAAATTGGGAAGGAAATCCTTTAGACAGCTCACTATCTGGGCTTTGGTAAACGATCGGTCATGAAAGATAGACTCCAGATTCGAGATCAATTTCTCGACCGCCACCATATCGCGATGTTCGGTTTCAGTTATGACACCGAGCGATTTGAATCTGTCGAGATCGGAGCTTTCTCCCTCCACAACAAACTCCTCGTAGCCTTTCTCTCCTGTGGTATCGCTGTCGAAATACACCACAGGATATGTATTGCCGGGGAGATTCTCGGCAGCGAACTTCTTCGCCTCCTCGTCGGAAGCACACTCGCGTTTCTTATATCCCATCTCCCTTACAAAGTCATCGCAGATTGATGAGAAAGTCTTCATCTTTTCCTCGCCTAACTTCGGGAAGAAAACCTCACCGTTGTTTCCGAGAATACATGCGAGCATGCAGATCTGTCCGCTCTCCTCCATCGATACGAAGAATCTCTTCACATCGCGCGGAGCCACAAGAGGCTGGTTCTTCATTATACGGTCGAAGAAACTTGCAGGTAATGAACCGTTAGAGAAGGCTACGTTTGCGAAGCGAGCCGTGGTGATCTTGAAATAAGGCTTGTAAGCCATGATGAGATCCTCCATTATACGTTTGGAAGCTCCCATCACATTTACTGGGTTGGCGGCCTTGTCGGTCGAGACACAGAAGAAATGCTTTGGCGGAATCTCCTTCAGCAGGTCAAGCAGTTTCTTCGCCTTGATGACATTGTTCTTGAGAAGAGCCTCAACCGAATATTTGTCTTTCTCACTGCGTACATGCTTGTGAGCCGAGAAATTGGCCACGATATCGAAGCCGCCGTGTTCCCTGAAGATATCCTCGAATATTGGATCCGCAAAGTCAAGCGTATATGTGAGATATGTTGCGGGAACCTCGATATCATTGCTTGATCTCAGGTCCCTTGTCAGCTCAGCCAACCCATTCTCATTCAAATCAATCACAACGAGCTTGGAGGGCTTGAATTTCAAAACTGCCTTGATAAATGAAGAACCGATTGAACCAGCTCCACCAATAACAAGAAGGCTTTCCCCTTCAATTTCTTCCTTTAATCGTTGCTTGTTTAATTGTATATCGTCGGCGAACATACTATCAGCACGTTCTATCACATACTTCTTAACAAAGTCATCCAAATTCATAAGTAGCTTCAAAATAAAATTTATTATGATGGTTTCAATGAGAAATTAATGAAGATTATAAAGTAGAAATCTTGGTTAAGATATCATTATTTTTCTAATGGTATCGTATGCTCCATTACCAAGATTTCCACTCTTTAACTTAATCATTCCGACAATATTTTTAATATATTGTAAACTTGTCCTTGAGTAGACTTTAAAACTGCTAAATTGCTTATAACCTTCTCTCGTTACAAGGTATCAATGTAACGGAAAGTAATTGTATGAGGATTCGCAGATGTCACATAGGTTCGGAGGAAAGTCCGTGCTAACTGAGAACCGTGGTCATATGTGTTTGCGGACACTGTTTTGATTGGCGAGCCGTCTGTAGCATCTGTATTTATGGTTACTTTGGCTGTGCCAGATTTTTTATAGGCTAAGGCTTGCAATGTCTTGTTGATTTCTTTGGAGGAGGCGGGGGTTTGGATTTCGAGGAGGCGGCCGTCCATGCCTTCGGTGCGGTCGGAGCTTTGCTTGAAGCGGAAGATGGTGCCGTCGGGGTGCTTGTAGGTTGTGTAGCCGTCGGTCGTCGGGATGGCTTGGAGTCCGTAGTAGTCGCAGACTTCGGCCATCGTTTCTACTGTCGGTTCGTCGACTAGTATGAAGCCTAAATACAACGGTGAGGAGAGCTCGGTTTGGGCTGTCGCCTGTGGCGAAACGCACAACGTGATTAGCGTAAGTAGGACGCTTAACGTTATCTTTGTTAGAAGTTTCATCGATTTATTTGGGGTTGATTGGCTGAGAATAAAATCTTACTCTCAAAAGTATCTGGTACTCTCAAATGAGAGAAAATCTGTTTCGAACGAGAGTATGGGTACCAGAAGAAAATTTTTTAGTGGGCTACTTGGCGGGAGTCGACGTTGATGCGCCATTCTATGCCGTTGTCGCTGATGAAGTTGAGCCGGTAGAGAATGGAGGTTGTTGTGTCGTCGTCCTGGGACTCCGGCGAGGTCTCAGAGGTTTCTTTTCGGGGCGTTTCTTTCTGAGGAGTGGTCCCGGCGAAGGTGGCGGTGGTGCCATTGAAGAGGCCGCCGACTACGACGATCTTTTCGCCGGGGAGAGGAGCCAGGGCGCCGATGGGAGCCACTTTGTAGTCGGGGGTGAAGTAGCCGATGGTCTTCTGGAAGACCATGAAGCTGGAGTTGGGGATGGCGGCGTAGCTCTTGCCAGTGCGTCCCTGCGTGGTGTAGCACCAGGCTAAATCGCCTATCTTGCTGAACATCGGGTAGATGTCGGTGACGCGGCTTCGGAAGAAAACGATGTCGCGTATGATGGGTTTCTTGTCGAATACGAGTTTTTTGCCGATCTTCTTGGCAATCTCTTCGTAGGGGTAGAAGATGTCGGGGGTCTTGAGTACCTTGTCGGTCTCAAGCGCCTTGAAACGGGCTGCCAATTCGTCGAATTTGATGTAGGGGCGCAGTTTCATGGCATACCATCGCAAGGGATTCTCAATGAATACGGATGCCACTACTTCGTTGATTGCCAACTGCCTAAACTTCGGCACCTCCGCCCCAACAGGAAGTGCGAGAGCGAGAATCGGTACGCCGGCAGGTACGTAGCGGAGTATAGAGAGTATGTCGGCAGCAGTGGCTCCAGCACGCAGTGCGGCGTAGGCCCAATAGCTGTCGATGGTGGTTTTGACGTTGTTGTACAACGGTATATTGCGGAGTCGCAGGAGGTCGAGAAGCAGGCCGTTTACCTTCTGCTCGCGTTGACGCGGCGTGAGTCGCGACTGATTGAGGTCGAAGACGTATTTGCGGCGCGGGTCACTGCGTCGGGCAATCAACGCCTCGATTTCGTCGGCGATTTCAGGATGGTATTCGGCCACGTTGTAGAGGTCGAGATCGGCTTCTGAGGTCGCGAGCGGCGTATCCGATGAATCAGTCACCTCCGAGCGTCGCAGTTCGACGATCTCCGAGAGCGGTCGGGCACCTTGCAGGAGCGACATCAGCAGGAGATCGGTGGCGATTCCAAGTTCGCCTTTCTGCAACGGGGCTGATTTCGTGATCTTCTGCATCCGCGCGAAATCTTCTTCGGTGATCGAGTGCGACCAGTCGATGCCGCTCAGCGACTCCTTAACCTCAGAAAATGCCTCGGTCGGGGCGACGAGGCCTTCTTTTACGGCCGCTCCGTAGAGGGCTGAGATCACGTTGAGGTATTGGGCCATGGTCTTGGGCGTTAAACCGCTGAGGGACATATTGATGCACCAGTCGGCGAGCGCAGTCACCGTAAACGGCGAAATCGCAAGCTCTTCGCCTTGCAGAATCTGGAGGTAACCTTTAAATGCCGCCAAAGCCTGCTGGTAGGCACGACGGGTCGACGCGGGGCGCTCCGTTACTCTCGATTCGAAAAATTGAAGAAGGGAGTGGATGTCAGTTGTCGGATTGTCAGACATTTAGCGTGTCGGTAGATTTTTAATTATGTGGAAAGTTCCGACAATTCTTTCTGACCCCCTTGTTTATGGTAAACAGGGGTGCAAGTGAGTGATATGTAGGTGATTTTTGCATTATGGGATGCGAAAATCGGTTGGTTTGGGTTGCAAAGTTAGTAAAAGTATTTGGAATAAAAAAAGGATTTAACCAATTTTTGCGTTGGTTAAATCCTTTTTTTGAGATTACTGTTTTTTTGAAGTTACCATAAGACGCGCGTTGACGCATTGAGGACAATGCTTGCTACCTAACAGGTGCTTTCGCTGGCAGGTGCTTCCGCTGGCAGGTGCTTTCGCTGGCAGGTGCTTCTGAGGAGGCGCGAGGGCGCGCCTCTTCCCAGTCAGCCTACTCCGGGAGCTGGGAGAGGGCGAAGGCGTACGCGCCGGCGGAGATGGCGCGGCTCGCGCCAAGTTTCGAGAAGGTAACGCCGATGCGCTTCATGTCGTCGTATTCTACCGTCAGATTCGTGCCGCGCACTACAATCGTCTTCGGATTGCCCTTCGCGAATTTCTCGAACTCGGCCGGGTCGTCGAGGTTGAACACCTCCATCTGCACCCTGCGCACGCTGTCGCCGCCGAGCGTAGCAAGCTGTGAGCGAAGCTCTTTCATCAGCGAAGGCAGTATCCAATGACGCGCTGCCGTGATGCCGCCGCCAATCACGATAATGCCGTCGATCAACTGCGCAGCAATCGCCATCGCGTCGCCCGCTATCTCGCCAAACTCCGCGAAAGCCTTACGCGCAGCCTCCACATTACCAGGACGCTTCTCATCGGCAATCTCGCAAATCTCTTTCGGCTCAAAATTATGGTCATACTCGCCCGAAGCTTCGGCATACACGCGCTTGATGGCACGCACGGCCACACCCTCCTCTACGATAATCCCCTGCTTCAGCTTGTGAGGCAGGCAGAAGGTCTCCACACAAGAGTTGTCGCCACGGTTGAGCTTGTCGTTCACCACGATACCCACGCCGAAACCAGTGCCGAAGGTATACCCGAGCAGGTTGTGGAAGCGCTTGTTGCTCCCGGCCTCCTCCAGGCGATGATTGATCTCAGGCAACGCGCCGCAAAGGGCCTCGCCATACGCGAAAAGGTCGCCGTCATTATTAATGAATACAGGGATGCCGAACTCATTCTGAAGGAAGGGCCCGAGAGCCACGCCATCGCGGAAAGAGGGGAAATTGGGCAGATAGCCGCCGATGATGCCATTCGGATAATCGGCCGGGCCAGGGAAGGCGAAGCTGATCGCCACAGGTTTCTCGTCGAGCGAGTCGATCACCTCGCGAAAACCCTTCACCATCGTGTCGAGGCAAAGATCGAGGTCGTGCGCATTCGAGGGATACGTGATCGGCTCAGTGATATACTCACAGCCGCGCATGGCTCCAAACACAAGGTTCGTGCCGCCGGCGTCAAGGGTTATTACAATTCTGTTGTCGTGTCTGTACATGGTGTTAAAGTTTGTACTGTGTTTCTGTCTATACCTTATTAACTTATCCCCGCGCCAATTATTGCCACAGCCGCAAAAAATACCTCCCCCATCCGCAAAAAATCCCTCCCGCAAATGCGTTTTCTCCCCTCCCCGCAGGTAATAATCGCCGATTTTCGCGTTAATTGAATTATGACAAGCAAGGAATTTGAAGAAATATTTCGAAAGCTCTACCTCCCTCTCGGCATGTACGCCCTGCGCATGGTCGACGATGCCGACGTGGCCGAAGACATCGCTCAGGACGCCTTCCTCAAAACCTGGCTCCAGCTCGAACAGGGCGCAGAAATAACCCACCTCCGCGCCTTCCTCTACCGCTGCGTGCGCAACGAATGTCTCGCCCATCTCTCGCGCGCCGCCAAAACCGTCAGCACCGACTCCCTCCCCGAATCTCTCCCCGAACCCACCGACGAGGAGATCGACACCTCCTTCCGCGACGCCCGCATATGGCGCGCAATCGACTCGCTCCCAGAGAAATGTCGCGAGATATTCCTCATGAGCAAACGCGACGGCTACTCTAACGACGAGATTGCCAGCGAACTCGGCATCTCCGTCAAAACCGTCAAGAACCAGATGACCAAGGCCTTCTCCCGCCTTCGCGAAGTGAAACACAAAATTTATTTATTTTTCGTTTTCGGATAGGACTTTTTCACACCTTCCCACTCATAGAAGCGACACGGGCTGCAAATCAACCCGGAAACTTCTATGAATATCAACGAAAAAGAGATCGAATACATCGCGAAACGCTACCGCCACGGCAAATTCTCCGCCGACCGCGCCTGGCGAGCCCTCAACATACGCAAGCCCTCCCCCTGGAGGCGCTATCGCGTGGCGGCTGCCGTAGGCTCGCTCATCTTCCTCTCGGCCGCAGCTGCCGTAATCTACCATCAGGCCACCCTGCCGACCACTCCCACAGTTGAAATAACTGCCGCCGTAGAGCCAATCGCACCCCTCGAAGCCGTCAAGGTGATCGACTTTGAAAACGCACCCCTCCCCGACGTAATCGCCCGAATCAAAGAAGTTTACGGCGTAGAAGTGGAAAACCTCCCCGCCAACGCCGACCAATACCGCCTCTCGCTCCACTACGAAGGCAACGCCCGCGAACTCGTGGCCACAATCAACGAAATTCTTGAAACTCAAATCACTGTGAAGGAATGAAGCGTAGGTTACAACTCATCATCTTCCTCCTCTGCATTGCCGTAGCCTCGGCCGCCGCGCAAAACGTAACAATCCGAGCCGTAAACCAGCCAGCAGCCTCCGTGTTCCGCTCGCTCGTGGAGCAGACGGGCAAGAATTTCGTCTACTCCTCCGAGCTCCTCAAGGATGTAAACGTCACGGTGTCAGCGCAAAACCGCCCTCTCAAGACGGTGCTCGCCGAGATGTTCCGCTCAACCGACATCGAATTCCGCATCAAGGGCGACAACGTAATCCTCAAGCGCAAGAAGCACTCGGATAAGCCGCGCAAAATCGCGACTACACCCGCCAAACCGAAACCGATCACGGTGACGCCCCCACCCGCCGAGCCGAAGATGCTCGAAGAGATCGTTGTGGTGTCGCGTCTCGAATCGCCCGCCGTGGAGACGGCCGAGATCGGCGCGCGAAAAGTGACGGCCCTCGACGTGCGCAACACCCCCGCCCTCTTCGGCGAACCCGACGTGATTCGCGCCCTCCACACCCAGCCGGGCGTATCGGAAGGCGGGGAGGGTATGGCCGGGATGCACGTGCATGGCGGCGATGCCGACGAAAACCTCTACATGCTCGACAATGTGCCTCTATATCAGGTGAATCACTTCGCCGGACTCTTCTCCGCCTTCAACCCCGACATAATCCGCTACATCGACTTCTTCAAATCGTCGATGCCCGCAAAATACGAAGGTCGCCTCTCATCTTTCATGGACGTGCGCCTCAAAAACGGCTCAACCGACGGTCATCACGGCTCGGCACGCCTCGGTCTGACGTCGGGTGCATTCAACATCTCCGGCCCCATCGGCCAGCGCACCACCTACCTCGTGGGTCTGCGCCGCTCATGGTATGACGTGATCACCATCCCGGCCCTCGCCATCCTCAACTCCGCCCAGCCCGAAACAACCCGCTTCCAATACTATTTCATGGATCTCAACGCCAAAGTGACGCATCGCTTCTCCAACCGGGCCACAGCCTTCGCGAGCGTATATTTCGGCGACGACATGCTCAAGACAGGCTGGATCGACGAAGGCTTCAAGACCGACAATTTTCTCGGCTCCGTAGAAGACGACCGCTACGACTATCATTGGGGCAACTTGGTGGCACAGTGCGGGTTAAACTATCGCCTCACGTCGGCTATGACGGCCGAGTTCACCGCCGCCTACACCCGCTATTTCACCTCCCTGCGTCATCACGATATCTACAAAGACAGCAACGGCGAATCGATCTCCATCACCGACGATCTTATCAAGACCAACAACAATATCAACGACTGGATCTTCCGTGGCGATTTCGATTGGCAACCCACTCAGGACATGCGAGTTAGATTCGGGGCCAACTACGTGCGCCATTCCTTTCTCCCGGCTCGCACGTCGCGCATTTCGATTGTAGACGAGACACGCACAGAGTCGCGCGACTCCACCTGGGCCTACCACGCCAACGAGCTAAACGCCTACATCGAAGATGATTGGCACGTGACCGACCGCCTGCGCCTCAACGCCGGCTTTCACGCATCGCTCTTCAACATCGACGGCAAGGTGAAATACGGTCTGTCGCCCCGCCTCTCGGTGAGCTATCGCCCTGTAAATGACCTCGCTATAAAAGGCGCTTACAGTCACACCACGCAATACGTCCATCAGCTCGCGCAAAGCTACATCTCGCTCCCTACCGACCAGTGGATTCCCGTGACGGGCAACTTCAAACCGCAGACCACCGACAAGATCTCGCTCGCGGCCTACTGGCAGATTGCCGACAAAGCCTACGTAGTCTCCGTCGAGGGCTATTACAAATGGCTCCACAACCTGCTCGACTACCGCGATGAATACTATCTCCGGCCACCGCTCGAAATGTGGAACGCGCGCCTCACGCAAGGACACGGTCGTGCGAAAGGCATCGACTTCATGATCGAGAAAATCTACGGCAAGTTTACAGGCCACATCTCCTACTCCCTGGCTTGGGCCGACCGCACCTTCCCTGGGAAAAACGGCGGACTCACCTACCCCGCACGCTTCGACAATCGCCACACTATCAACATACTGGTGAATTGGAACGTCAACGACAAGGTGACGCTCAACGCCTCCTGGACCGGTCATTCGGGCAATCATTTCACCCTCCTCACGCAGATGTGGGGAACGCCGCTCGGCACCAACAGCGACTACGAGAACGAGGCTCCTCTGCGCGCTCCGATCAACAACTACCAGCTCCCCTTCTACCATCGCCTCGACCTGAGTTGCACGGTGCGCAACAAGCGCGGATTCTGGTCGTTCGGCCTCTACAACGCCTACAACCACCTCAACGTGATCGGCGTGAAACGCGGCTACACGAATACCTCTCTTTGGGCGCCCGATCATTATTGGGAAGACTCCAAACCGGTGTTTCAGAAAGTTAAATTTTTACCGATAATTCCTTCAATATCATACACATGGGAGTTTTAAAAAAGATATGCCCGCTGCTGATGGCGGCGGTTCTCACTGGTTGCTACGAAGATTTCGTGCCGGGCATCGACTCGAAGCCCGTGATCTGTCTCAACTCGCTCATCACGGCCGGAGAACCGATTACGGTCGACGTCAGCCACACATGGCTTTACGACGACGAGCAAGGTGCTGAAAATCACCGCGTGGCCGACGCCACGGTGAGTGTTTACATCGACGATGTCAAGGTGAGTTGCGCGGCTGTCCCGGAAGAGAAAGGGGTGTTCGTGACCGACTACGCCGCGCAGGAGGGCGACCGCATTCGGATTGTCGCCGAGAGTCCGCGCTACGGCCGTGCCGAGGCGGAGGTGGAGGTGCCTGTGGCCACACCGATCTCCGACGTGGCGTGGGAGGCCGTGCTCACCGACCGCTGGGACTGGGAGCACGTAGCCTACTCAATCCACGACTACTATCTCAACCTGCGCACGAAAATAAAGCTCGACGACCCCGCCGACACCGAGAATTATTACCATTTCGCCTACGCCGAATTCCCCGAGAAGGATCCCGACGAGGAGGATAAGCCGCTCTTCACCTCGATTGTAAAGTTCTATTCCGGAACGTTTTACTACGAGGCCGAACCGATATTCGGCGAACACATCGGCGTGCTCGACTCCATGATCGGCTCCGACGCCTTCGGCTTTACCTTCTTCACCGACCGTCAATTTTCGGGCTCCTCCTATACGCTCAACATCCAGTTTCGCGATATGAAAGTGAGCATCTACGAGGACAACCCCGACTTCGACCCCAACGCACCTTACGATCCGGGTTACTACCCTGGTTACTCTCCGTCGCGCTCCGAGGTCATTCCAGCCGATATTGACGAGTATCTGAATTGCGGCATAACGCTGACACTCAGCACCGTATCGCAAAGCTACTACAACTGGAGCTGCTACGATTGGAACATCTCCGACGGCACGATCGGCGACCTCTCCGAAATCGGCATGGGCGAGCCCATCTGGGGCTACAGCAACGTCTCCACAGGAGCCGGTGTCGTAGCCGCCCAATCCCGCTCAACCTACACCATCAACCTCCACGACTTCCTCCTATCCCTGTTAAACTAAACACTTTAACATAATGAAAAGAACCTTCCTATCTCTCATCATGCTGCTAAGCATGGCCCTCTCCTCAATGGCACAAACCGACCACGCCTACAACTTCTACGGCCAGCTCTTCGGCCCCACCACCGGCATCGGAATCGGTTTCGACTCCCGCTTCAAGGCTGGCGGTATCTTCGGCTACTCCGGCGGAGTGGCCTTCACCAACCTCGTATGGAGAGAAAACCAATACTGGGGCACAGGCACTGTAGCGGATTTTAACGTCATTGACACCGAAACCACTACTAAAGGCCTCTGTATTCCTTTAGAAGTAAATGCCATCTTCGGCAAGCGTGCCAGCAAGTTTGAGGTTGGCCTCGGAGTGACCACCTATCTTACAACTCGCGCTGTCAGAAAAGATCATTGGGAACTCGTGAGAGACGAAGTCAACGATATTACGGAATACCGTTATTACGTTGAAAAGTGGAATAAGAAATTCCGTCCTAACATCCTGGGCACCATCAACATCGGCTATCGACTCCAGCGCAAAAGCGGTTTCTTCATGAAATTGGGCATTACCGCTCTGGTAGGCGACATTAAATGCTCGCCCATCAACGGCCTCGAGATTCTTCCCAACCTCTGCTTCGGCTACACCATCCCCCACTTCTAAACACCAACCCATAAAAAAAGAGAGGCATACCGAAAAGTATGCCTCTCTTTTTTAATGGGTTTTGTATTCAAAAAATCATTTTACAAGCACCTTGCGGCCATTTATGATGTAGAGACCCGGAGTGAGCTGCGACGGATCAGTTACGTTCATGCGACGGCCCGCGAAATCAAAGATGCCAGCCGGACCCTCAACTGCTGTGCCATTCTCTACCTGATCAATGCCGACGTTGGTGTCGACAGTCCAAGTGAATGAGAGTGCAGAAGCGTCACGCTCCCACCAGTCAAACTGGAAGAAGCCTTCGGGAGCAGCAAATGTATAAACACCATCAGTGGTTATAGGCTCGGGGAGATAGAGAATTGCTTCATTGTAATTCTCCTCATCATATTCAAAATCAATAGCATCCACCATGGTTACTACCTCGCCGTTCTCATTAGTGATCGTGGCGAGCATTCCATAATTCATGAAGATATCCTCTTCATCGGGGAAGATGAAACGAATCACGGAGAGCTCCTTCACAGTTGAGCCGTTTTCGGGATCGGTGATGCAGTTGGTAGTGCCCTGAACAGAGTTGTGTACCTTCGCACAGCAGAAGAGATCGGGGTTGCAACGACCCTCCTCCATATCAGAATAATACCAATCATCTGTGCCGATGATATTTACCGGCAGACGGAGCTCGTAGGTGCCGTTTGCAGTGACAGTCTCAGCTAATGTGACGGTAGCTTCGCCGTCCCAGTTGATATCTACATTGGCTACGTCGCAGATCTTGACGCCCGTCATCTGATTGTAGAGAGCTCCGAAATCTGAAGTGAGGTCGTTTACGTAATAGTCGCCCTCACCGAAATAGAGAATAAACTGAGAAAGCTCGGTTACGGTTTCATCAAGATTAGGCACTACAGCCTCGGGCATAAGGTCGGGCGTTACGTCAGGAGCCAGACCTACGTATTTCCATACGGGATAGAGCTGATAGTTTTCGGCAGTGCCCTCCTCGATTTTGGTAAGGAGATTGTCGGTATCGTCGGCTGAAGTGGCCCAACCAGCGAATGCGATATTGTTGCGGTAGTTGCACTCAGGAAGTTCGAATGCCTCCTCCGGGGTGTAATAATGAGTCTGATTGGGCTGAATCTCAGTGCCGGCGGGGAGGTGATAGTTGATGAAGTAAGTGCCGGGGATTGCCCACTTGCTGTCGAGCACGATGGCGCCACCGTCTGTCACACCTTCGGGAAGCACGGTCATGGCTATTTCCTCTTCGGAGCCGTCAGACCAGTAAGTATTTTCGAAACAAGGGTTTGGAGTGTTGTTGCCGGCATATACAGCGCCGTTCTCCATCGTGAATACACCCTCGCCATCGTTGAGCACCGGCTCGAAACCGTAATCGGCTCCTACGATTGTGCCGCCAGACATCGTGACGTAGCCTTTGTTGAGCACGGCGCGACCGTAGCGGCTTGCGTTGATGCGTCCACCCTCGATCTCCATCTCGCGATACTTGTAGAGTTCGAAACAGGGATTGTAGTAGGAGTAGGTGGTGTAAGTGCCTCCCTTTATGTAAGTTGTAGCGAGGCTGTTGAGCATGAAGAGTGTCGACTCGTAGGAGATCATCTCACCAGTCTTGGCCTCTGAGAGGTCGTCGAGAATGAGCTGGTTGTCATTGATCAGCGCGAAGGCTTTATTTTCGAAAGTCACCTTGTGGCCGTTCAGGTCGATCTGAAGCGGGAAGTTGATCACATAGTTTGAGTTGACGGATACTGTGAAATCGGCTGTGAAGCGTATCCCCTCGGCCTGATTCTGGAAAGCCTGGTCGAGCTGGGCTTTGTTGGCTACTTCGGTCCATTCCGTGGCGTTAGCCGACGCGGCGATGGCACCGAGCAGCATAAAAGAGGTAAAAATTCTCTTCATAAGTGGTTTGTTGATAGGTTTAGGTTGAGTAATGCGCGAAATTACAACTTTTGTTCTATATAAGCAAATTTCCATGTGGAAATACGCGAAAATACTTTGTAATCGGGATGATAATTGACAGGAGATAGCGATTATGGAGAAAAAATACGGTAATAAAGCCGTAGTTTTGAGCGTTTATACATTATATAAGGAGAGCAGGATGGCTTGATGGGATTTTTGAACAACGTAACAACTTGAAATATGGATAAGCAATATGTCTTGGGAATTGATATAGGAGGCACCAACACCGTGATCGGAGCAGTTGATGCCCGAGGAAATGTGTTGGGTTCTACCTCGATCAGGACTCAGGAATGGGAGACGTTTGAAGAGTATATCGAAGAGATTTATAAGGCCACTACGGCCATGCTGGAGCGGCTTGAGATCTCCAAGGTGCTTCACGGAATCGGTGTGGGCGGTCCGAACGCCAATTATTACACGAGACGCATAGAGAATGCGGCCAATTTGAGATGGAAAGGGTCGCTGCCGCTGTGCGAGTTGCTCACGGAGAAGTTCGGTGTGCCAGCGGCTTGCACCAACGATGCCAACGCGGCTGCCATCGGAGAGATGACGTATGGCGCGGCGCGCGGCATGAAAAATTTCATCATGATCACACTCGGCACAGGCGTGGGCAGCGGTATTGTCGTAAACGGTGAAGTGGTTTACGGCAACGATGGTTTTGCGGGCGAGTTGGGCCATGTGCGCGTAATGCGTCAGAATGGGCGCAAGTGCGGATGCGGCCGATCGGGATGTCTGGAGTGTTATTGTTCGGCTACAGGCGTGGCCCGCACGGCCAAGGAGATGCTTTCAGAGAGCGATCGCCCGTCGCTCTTGAGAGAGATTCCTGCCGATGAGGTGACTTCGAAAGATGTCTATGATGCTGCAATCAAGGGAGATGAGTTGGCCAAAGAGGTATTTGAATTTACCGGGCAGGTGCTCGGCGAGGCGTTTGCTGATTTCGTGGCGTTTACGGCTCCCGAAGCGATTGTGTTGTTCGGAGGATTGGCCAAAGCAGGGAAACTGCTGCTTGATCCGGTGGTGAAATCGATGGAGGAGAATATGCTGTTCATGTGGAGCAACAAGGTGCCAGTGATCATGTCAGAATTGAAAGATGCCGATGCGGCTGTGCTCGGAGCAAGCGCCATGGGCTGGGAGCGCAACCGCAATCAAGATTAGTTGGATCTTTGACAAAATAATCGTTCACAAATTTGTGAACATTAAAATATATTTGTAACTTTGTGGTCAAAATTCAGCTGTATGATAGTTACTTTTGAAGAACCATATCTTTTACATCTCTATGAGAGCGGAAAATCTTTAGACAAGAAACACCGCTTTCAGCCGAGTATTGTGTCTCGATACAGGGATAGGATTAATTATCTCATGAAAGCAAAATCAAAAGAGGAATTATATCCAATCAAATCTCTGCATTTCGAAGCCTTACATGGTAACAAGGAAGGATTGTATTCTGTAAAAGTAAATCATCAATACCGTATTGAATTTTCGATTACAGAGAATAAGGATAACTTAGTTCTCTCTATTTGCAATATTGTTGAATTATCTAATCACTACTCTTGATTATGGTTACAATTCCTGGTATCGATTCTAAGATGATTGCTAACAATCTTAAGACTTTTGTTCCGACTCATCCGGGGCAACTTATTCGTGATGAATTGGAGGAACGAAAAATATCGCAAGCCAAACTTGCACAACAAATAGGAGTATCTCCCTCTCTGCTAAGCGAGGTGATAAATAAAAAGCGAGCTGTAAATACCGAGTTGGCGCTCATGCTTGAAGCAGCTCTTGGTATAGCGGCACATATATGGTTGGACTTACAAGCCGACTACAATATGCAGATGGCGAAATCCAACACCTCCTTCATGAATAAGCTCGCAAATATTCGCAAAATCGCTGCGGTATTATAAGCTTCGCCATAATGGCGGCTGAGGGCAAACCGAAGGAGGCGTCGAGGCGTTGTAATAATGGAGGCAGAAGGCAAAGGCTCAGGCCAATACCTGCTGCTTCTGAAATTAACTATTTAACTCATTATTAATAACATTATTATGATACGCTTAAACGTTTCAATCATCGCTGAAACATGCGACAATGCCCACAAAATCTACGATAAGGCTATCGAACTCGTGGAGCTCTCTCTTCACGACA
Organism: uncultured Sangeribacter sp.; assembly: GCA_964525735.1. GTDB lineage: Bacteria > Bacteroidota > Bacteroidia > Bacteroidales > Muribaculaceae > Lepagella. The sequence continues at coordinate 37,174 of CAZGJH010000004.1, read as the reverse complement.
AAGGCTGCATCGACTACGACCTCTATGAGTCGAAAACCAACAACGACCGATATATGATTATCGAAACCTGGGAGTCGAGAGAAGCCCTCGATGCCCATATGGCTACCGAACACTTCAAGCGACTCGTGCCCGAGTTGGAGAAGTATGGCAAGCTCACTATGACAGAGTTTGATTTCTAATCTGAGTAGTTTCGCACACCTAACGCGAATACCATATTAGAAACCCCAAACTATGACCCGACAAACCCAAATGAGAAAACTGACGATTCTCCTTACGCTGTGCGCCGGAGTGGCTATGGCGGAGAAGGTGGAAATAACCCTCTCCAACCCCGCTTCTGTGGCGCGCACCGACGAGATTGTGGAGGTGGATGAGACAGCCGTGAAGACACGCCTCACAACGCCCTCCTTCATATTGCGCGACGAGCAGGGGCGCGAAGTGCCCTGGCAAGCCACTCACGATGGCAAGATTATCTTCCCGGTGACTATCGCCCCCGGCGACACGGTGGTGTACACCGCCGAAGAGGGTGTGGCCAGTCCGGTGGCTCCCCGCGTCTATGGCCGACTCTTCAAGGAGCGTGCCGACGATATGACGTGGGAGAATGAGCATGCGGCCTATCGCGCTTACGGCCCCGCCTTGCAGCGCACCAAGGAGCGTGGTTTCGGCTACGATGTCTGGACGAAGTCGGTGGCCGAGCCCGTGATCGAGAAGCGCTACTATCTCAATAATTACAAAGGTATCTCCTTCCACAAGGATCACGGCGACGGCATGGACCCCTACACGGTGGGTCCAACGCTCGGCGGAGGCACAGCCGCGTTGCTTACCCCCGACGGCAAGATCCGTTACCCCTGGTGCTTCACCGACTACGAGATTCTCGACAACGGTCCGCTCCGCTTCTGCGTGAAGCTACATTATCCGCCGATGACGGCCGAAAACGGCAATCCCTACGCCGAGACGCGCGTCATCACTCTCGATGCGGGCGATTGGCTCAACCGCACGGAGGTAACCTGGAACGGCATTGTCGAACCCGTCGAGGCTGTGGCCGGGCAGGTAGTGCACGTGCAGAATCCGGAGGGCTACGTTATCGACAAGGAGGCCGGGATAGCAGCCTATGCCGACCTTACCGACAATGCCGAGGCCGGCAACGGCACAATCTTCGTAGGCACGGTGGCCGTGAGCGATGCCACGCCCGTATATATCCCTCTCGACCAACCGGTTGGCGATGCGATAGGCCACGTAGTGCAGCGTGGAGACATTGTCGACGAGGTGCCCTTCATCTACTATTGGGGCTCCGGATGGAGCAAAGGCGGAATGCCCACGATGCAGCAGTGGCTCGACACGCTGCGTCATAAGGGGCTCACGCTTCAGCAACCCATCACCACTGAAATCAGTTATAAGTAAAAGCTACGGGGCCGTTGCAGATTTCTCTCTGCAACGGCCCCGTAGCTTTTACCACATTTTAAGTATTTACATTTTTGCTTGCAATTGAATGAGGCCGAGGCTCGCCAATTTTTTTACCGAATTTTGAGTATTGCCGACGCGCAGAGACAGAAGTAATTTTGCAACTGAAAAACGATGGTTGCCAATCTATAGATGGCGTCCTATAAATTATCTCTGCAATGAATTCCAAAACCTTACATCGCTTCATCATCTCCTCGCTTCTCTTGGTGTGGGCCTTCTCGGCCTGGGGCCAGCTCCACATTGGCGGCTACGGCGAAGTGGCCATGTCGCGCAATTTCTTCAGCGACAATTATCTGCGCTACTCCGAGCCCGAACGCTACAAAAACAGCGGCAGCCACGGCCGCTTCGACCTCCCTCACGTGGTGATCTACCTCGGCTACGACTTCGGCAAAGGATGGTCGTTCAGTTCCGAAATCGAATTCGAGCATGGAGGCCCCGAGGCGGCCGTCGAGATCGAGACGGAAGAGGCCGGAGAATACGAAACGGAGGTGGAACGCGGCGGCGAAGTGGCCCTTGAGCAGTTTTACATCCAGAAGGCATTCATGCCTCAGTTGAAACTGAGAGTCGGCATGCAGGTGGTGCCCGTAGGAGCCACTAACGCACATCATGAGCCGAATCAGTTCTTCGGCGTATATCGTCCTGAAGGTGAGAACACTATCTTCCCCTGCACATGGCATGAAGTGTCAGTCTCGCTCAGCGGAACGGCCGGAAACTGGTCGTATATGGCCATGTTTCTCCCCGGTCTTGACTCGGAGCGTTTCGGCAATCAATCGTGGATACACGACGGCTCTGCGTCACCTTTCGAATTCAAAATCGCCAATTCTTACGCCTTTGCCGGGCGCGTAGACAATTACAGCGTGAAGGGGCTGCGCTTCGGCATCAGCGGCTATATCGGCAACTCTTTCCGCAACACGCTCTACCCCACCGAGTCGGCTAAGAACGACGGCATACACGGCACTGTATCAGTGATTTCAGCCGATTTCAAATATGACGATCACAACTGGCTCATTCGCGGGTTCGGCGACTGGGGACATCTCTCCGACGCGGCCCATATCAGCAAATTCAACATCTCGATGTCGAAAAACTCCACCTCGAAGCGTCAGGAGGTGGCCTCCGATGCTGTGGCGGCCGGTATCGAAGCCGGCTACAACATCTTCGGTCTTATCCCGAGCATGAAGAGCGAGCGCCAGAAGTTCTATCTCTTCGGCCGTTACGACTACTACGATTCTATGGCGCGCATGGAGAGCTCGACGCCCCTCGGCTGGTGTGGCCGACAGATTGTCACAGCGGGTGTCAACTGGTTTCCGATTCCACAAGTCGTGGTGAAAGCCGACTATTCCTTGGGCATCTTGGGCCACAAGTATAACAACGAGCCCTCGATCAATCTCGGCGTGGCCTACGTAGGCTGGTTTAAGTGAGCAATTCATAATGCATAATTATACGATTCGTAATTACACGATTCATAATCATACGCTTTTAATTACCAAACACATATGAAACTTCAGAATCTTTACATCCTCTCCTTGCTCGCTCTCCCTCTCGCGAGCTGCAGCGACAACAACGACGAACCCTCCAAGGCCGACGATCTCTCTGCCAAGGAGCTCTCTCTCAAGGCAGCGACCGAAGCCTACGTAGAGCACACCGTGCTCCCCACCTACGCAGCTATGGCCGACGCCGCCATCACGATGCAGCAGCTCTGCCACACTATGCAGGATAAGCATGCCGAGGGCACACTCACCGCTGCCGATATCAAAGCAGCCGGCGAGGCCTGGAAGCTCGCCCGCAAGAATTGGGAGCTCAGCGAGGCGTTTCTCTACGGCCCTGCCGCCAACCATAACATCGACCCGCACATCGACTCCTGGCCGCTCGACAAAGCCGCTATGGACAATCTGCTCAATCAGATCAGAAACGGCAACGCTTGGTCGCTCGAAAACAATGGCGGTTACGGCCTGATCGGGTTCCACGCAGTAGAATACATGCTCTTCCAATTGAGCCAGGATGAGAACACTTCGCTCGTTCACTCCACCGACTACACCCCAGAAGAACTGGAGTATCTCGTAGCCGTGGCCGACGACCTCTGCCAGCAGTGCGTATGCCTCGAAGCTTGCTGGGCCGGCACTGCCAACGTTTCCTCCACCAAACAGGAGATTCTCGAAGATGCCGACCTCGACTATGATGAGGAGTATGGCTGGGAAATGGCCAACGCCGGGAAGGCTGGTTCGCGCTTCAAGACCTATCAGGAAGCTGCCGAGGAGATTATACAGGGTTGCATAGATATAGCCGACGAGGTGGGAAACACGAAGATCGGTCGCCCACACATCGGTTCGTCGCTCGAAGATAAGAACTATATCGAGTCGCCCTACTCGCTCAATTCCGTTGAAGATTTCGCCGACAATATCCGCTCGGTGCGCAACGCTTATCTCGGTAGCCGCTCGGGCGACGCTTCTGTGAGCGATTACGTGAAGAGCGTCAACCCGGCGGTAGATACTGAGGTGCGCGAGGCCATCGAGAGCGCCATCGCGGCCATAGAGAAGATTCCGGAGCCCTTCGCCAAGAATGCCACCGGCGCGCTCAGCGAAGCCGCCATGCAGGGTGCCGGCAATACGCTCGTGAGTGCCCTCGAAAAGGCGATGAATGTCGTAACCCGTTATTGATCACCGATATGACAAAATTCTTCAAATACCTTCTTCCGGCGGCTATCCTCCTCCCGCTAATCTCCTGCTCCGACGATAAGATCGTCGACGATGACAAGCCTGCAGTGGAGTCGCTCCCCGACTGGTTCTACGCCGGAGGCGAACTTGGCACAACTCTCCTGAGCACCACCAACGCTTTCGAGCAACCCGCTCCGGCCATCGACCGACAAGGGCTCTATCAGCAGTTTAAGAATGGCGAGGCTCTTTTCGAAAAACCGTTCATGACTAATCAAACAGGCGTCCGTGGCGGTCTCGGGCCAGTCTACATCCGCACATCGTGCCTGCACTGCCATCCAAATTACGGCCATGGCACACGCATTCCCGAGGGCAGTTTCAACACCAACGAGATCGGCAACGGTTGCCTTCTTGTGGTCTACGACCCTGCTACAGAGGGCTACGTTTCCTGGTTGGCCGGTATGCCGCAGAGCCACGCCGTAGCCCCCTTCAAGGCCCCGGTCGACGAATCGAAAATCAAGGTGAAATGGCTCAACGCTACCGACGAATGGGGCAATGCCTTTGCCGATGGCGAAACTTACGAGCTTCAGTATCCGGAAGTTACGATGCCCCGCGATGCTATCTACGTCGTGAATCAGGGCTACACCCTCCCCGGCGATTATGCCGTGAAACTGGAATCTACAATCGGCGTCTACGGCACCGGTCTGCTCGATGCCATCACCGAAGAGGATATCCTCGCGCAATACCGCAAGGAGGAGAACGAGGGCTACATGACCAACGGCCTCAACCCCGCTTTCTTCGCCAACGGCGCGTGGCAGTCGATGTATGCCAACGCGCTCCAGGGCGACGGCACGCCGTATGCTCGCCGCTTCACCTACGCCCTCTCGCGCGGGCCGCTCCAGGATGCCGCCGGAGCCAACGCCATCTGGAACATCACCAACGTGACCCGTTCCGACCGTCGCTACCACTACCTCGACGCAGCCGGCACGTATGCTCTCTATTCGTCGAAAGATCCTGAGGTGCTGGCTGGTTTCGAGTCGTATATCTCGCGCATCGATCCCACTCACGCCCACCCCTCCTACTGGGAAGGGAGCCTTGAGGAGCGCATATACGCATACCTCACCGACAAGAATCTCGACCCCGAGATGAGCGATGACGAGTATACCGATTTCATGGTGTGGCATCGTGGCTTGGCCGTGCCCGCTGTGCGTGATATCGACGATCCCGACGTGAAGCGCGGTCGTGAGCTCTTCGCCGAGATCGGGTGCGACTACTGTCACCGCCCGTCGTGGACCACCGGACCTGACAATATCGTCGACCCCGCAGCGTTCTTTAAGGGTGACGAGCTCCCACGTTTCCCCTACCAGACCATCTGGCCTTACACCGACATGGTGCAGCATAAACTCTGTATGACCAATGACATACGTGGCGGATGGTGTCGCACCACGCCGCTCTGGGGACGCGGTCTGCATCAGAAAGTGACTGGCAGCCGCACGGCCGACCGTCTGCACGACTGCCGCGCACGCACCACGATGGAGGCCATCATGTGGCACGGCTTCTCGCCGCAGAGCGACGCGCGATATTCGATCGAGCTCTTCCGCAAGCTCCCGAAAGTCGACCGTGATGCTGTAATCCGCTTTGTCGATGCTATTTAATCGTCGGGGTCACACCTCGAAACATGAATTCCTGAGTATGAATTTTAAGACGCCGTTCACTCTCCTGCTCCACATAGCCCTGGCCATTATCCTGGTCGGGGCATTTGTAACTCATTTCTTCGGTGTGCAAGGTTCAATTACCTTGCACACCGACGCCGACCCCGTAAGCCACTTCGAGAAGGAATCGGGGCCGGGCGAGGGGATGCTGCCGTTTGCCGTGAGCCTCGATAAGGTGGAGGTGATCTACTACCCGGCTACGACCACACCGATGGACTTCCGGAGTGTGATCCGTATCGGCAACCGCGAGATTCCGATCGCGATGAACAAGGTAGGCGAATTCGAGGGTTGGCGGTTCTATCAATCGGGCATCGGGGCCGACAGCTCCACATTTTCCGTTAGCCACGATCCGTGGGGCACGGGGATTACCTACGCCGGTTATCTTTTGCTTGGCGTCGGTATGATCGGCTTCTTCTTTCAGTGCAACACACCCTGGCGCGGGCTCCTGCGCCGTTACCGCAAAGGCGTATGTAATGCCGCCCCTTTGCTCCTCTGCTTGCTCGCATTCACGGCTGCCCCGGCTCGCGCTGCGGATGGTGACGGGCTTTCGGCCATGCAACGACCTCTCGCTGCCAACTTCGGCAAAGTGCTGGTGTATTGGAACGACCGCGTTGCTCCGATGCAAACGCTGGCGCGCGACGTCGCCACCGTGCTTTACGGCTCCCCTACCTATGACGGCTACACCCCGGAGCAAGTGCTCTCCGGTTGGCTGTTCTATTACGACGAATGGCGACGCGATTACCTTGCCAGTCACCCCGAACTGATGGAGGTACCACCCTTTCCCATAACCAAGGAGCAAAAGAAGGCGGCCGAGAAATTGGCAGTCGTTGAATGGCTTGGCACGGGCGAAATCTTCCGTATTTACCCTTACATCGCGACCGATGGCCATATGGAATGGCTCTCGCTGACGGGTCGGCGCCCCTCCGGGATGTCGCTCGAACAATGGACCTTCATGCAGACCATGATGCCCGACATCAAGTCGCTCCTTCTGCACGGTAAGAACGTGAAAGCCAACGAGAAGCTCACCGAGTTGATGGCCGGTCAGCGCAAATATGCCGGCTCCGTCCAGCTCCCCTCCGAGAGCCGCATCAATGCCGAACGCTTTTACAACGTAGCCGTGCGCCCCGTCTTTGCCGCTATCTTCGCCATCGTTTTAGGGTTAACCACTCTCCTTCTTTCCCTCTGGGGAGGTGTGGGCATACGGTGTTTAAGCAGACTGAAGGCGCTATCTCTTTGTGGTGCAATTCTTCTGCTGCTCTACGTAGGCGGGGCGATGGGAATGCTTTGGTGGTTGAGCGGCCATGTGCCCCTCTCTAACGGCCCGGAGACAATGATGTTTATGGCCTTGGCAGCCCTTGCAGGGGCGTGCCTCTGCCGTGATCTTACGCTGCGCGGCGGTTTCCTGATTGTAGCGGCCATGTCGCTCTTCGTGACCGCGATGGGAGGTGGCACACCGCAGATCGGGGCCATTATTCCCGTGCTGAGCAGTCCGCTGCTCTCAATCCACGTCATGGTAGTCATGATCTCCTACGCCCTTTTCCTCCTGATGGCCATACTCTCGGCGATCGCACTCCTGTCGCGTTCAGGCGAACGAACTGAGCGTTTTTCCGTGCTCAACCGACTCATGCTCACCCCCGCCGTCTGTCTGCTCGGAGCCGGCATCTTCATCGGTGCTGTGTGGGCCAACCAGACCTGGGGTCGCTACTGGGGGTGGGATCCGAAAGAGACCTGCGCCCTCGTCATGTGGCTCGCCTACGCCCTCCCCGTACATTGGGGGAGCCGCCGACTCGCCATCTTCCGTCGCCCGCGAGTGCTCCACATCTACCTCCTGGCCGCCATCCTCACCGTGCTCTTCACCTACTTCGGCGCCAATTACCTCCTCTCCGGCCTCCACTCCTACGCCTGACCCCGGCCTGCCCCTCAGTCTGTCCCAAATTGGGCCACGAATTACTTTTCAATTCTAAAAACGACACAGAGATAAAGCAGGAAGTTAAAGAGTTAAATATTATACTCTTATTATTCATAGGAGAATTCATTTTAGCTCAAAATAGACTGAGCCTTTTAGATCTTGTGAGGAAGATGCTATGATGGCTTCAAATAGACCTGGTTCGGCTATCCATTCCTGCCGGTGGTCATCGTAGTAGCTGAGCGAGTTCTTTTCAATTGTGAAGTTGACAACAGTTTCTTCTCCCGGAGCGAGCTTAACTTTTTTGAAGCCCTTGAGTTCTTTAACGGGGCGTGGCAGACTTGATTTCTTGTCAGCAATATAGAGCTGCACCACCTCTTCACCCTCACGGTTACCAGTATTTTTCACATTAACGGTGACTGTAACTGTATCATTAGCCCCTATTTTCTTCTTATCGGCTGTAGGTTTCCCGTATTCAAATGAAGTGTAGCTCAAGCCATGTCCAAATGGGAACAGCGGAGTAACCTTTTGCTTGTCTGTCCAACGATAGCCGACATATATATCTTCGTGGTAGTATTCCTGAATAGTGTCACCCCATTGCGTGGATGCTTCAATTTGTTTACGATTACCTGGATATTCGCCTAAGGCATGCGAACCTACATCCTCGAGTTTGACGGGGAATGTGAAGGGAAGTTTACCTGACGGATTGATGTCACCCGACAGAACATCGACAATTGCATTGCCTGCCTCCGAGCCGCCATACCAAGCCTGAATAATAGCCGGAACCTTGGTGACCCACGGCATAGCTACAGCGTTACCCGATATATTCACAAACACTATATTGCTATTCACCTTGGCAAGTTCATCAATAAGCCTGTCTTGACCGTATGGGAGTCCAAGTTCTTTTCGGTCATAACCTTCGCAATCCTGGCGCTCGGCTTTGTTCAGTCCGCCAACAAAAACCACATAGTCGGCATCCTTTGCGGCAGCAACAGCTTCTGCAATCAATTCGGCCTCGCTTCTCTCGTCTGATATATCCTGAATGGCCACGCCGTTCTGAGTTGCTTTAGGATCGCCGACATAACCTCTGGCAAAAATAATTTCAACATCATTCCCGACACGGTCTTTCAAAGCTTCAAGGACTGTCACCTCCCTGCGTGCTTTCAGCGAAGAACTACCGCCACCTACCGTCATCTTTTTTATAGCATTCTCACCAACGACGACGATTTTCTTTTTGTCTTCGAGATTAAGCGGGAGCAGACTGCCGCTGTTTTTTAGCAATACAATTCCTTCACCAGCTATCATTCGCGCAGCGGCCACATGCTCGGGTGAATTGAGCGAGCCAAAGGGCTTGGATGGGTTCATCGCTGTGCGGAAAATCAAACGAAGCGCGTTAGAGGCCTTAATATCGAGTTCCGTTGTATCAATCTGGCCCTCACTAATCATTTTAAGATAGGGATATGCAAGAAAATAGTTGTCATGCTTATTATTGGAAAATGTCGCTCGGTCGACCCAAGTGCCAAACTCAATGTCAACGCCGCCGTCTATGGCCTGCTTGGTATCGTGAATTGCACCCCAATCTGATAGAACAGCGCCATCAAATCCCCATTGGTCGCGTAATATCTCCTTCAGCAATCGCTTATTCTGACTAACATGCTGTCCGTTGTAAAGATTATACGAACTCATGATAGTCCAAGCTCCACCATCCTGCACGGCAGCCTTGAATGCCGGCAGATAAATTTCGTATAAAGCTCTATCGCTGAGTCTAACGTCAGTCGTGTTGCGACGATATTCCTGATTGTTAAGCGCAAAATGCTTAACGCAAGCCGCCACACCATTTTGCTGTACACCTTTGATGTAAGGCACAACCATTACCGAGGCTAAATATGGGTCTTCGCCCATATATTCAAAATTACGTCCATTCAGTGGCGTGCGATAAATATTTACACCAGGGCCAAGTAGCACATCTTTCTCGCGGTAGCGTGCTTCCTCGCCAATGGCTTTACCGTATTGTAGAGCCATGTCAGGATTCCATGTCGCTGCTAAACAGGTAAGTGCCGGGAATGCAGTGCATGAGTCGTTTGTAAACCCAGCCTGATCCCATTCGTCCCAAACAACGTCAGGACGAATGCCATGAGGGCCATCGGTAGTCCAAAGTTCTGGGATGCCTAAGCGCTGTACGCCGGGAGAACTGAATGTTGACTGCGCATGGATAATGGCGATCTTCTCCTCTACTGTCATTCTGCTCAAGGCGTCAGCAAGCCGAACCTCAAGAGCTTGATTTGCGTCCTGATATGGCAAGAGTTGTGATACGGCTGGATTCTGGGCATTGACGACTATTACGAAAGCCAGACTTACTACAATGGATAACTTTTTAAGATTCATGATATGCTAATTTTATGATAAGGTGATTTTTGTGGGGAGGGTGCAGGGGAAGTGGGAGTGGTTGTTCATCTATTAAGTCTGTCGAAGTGTTGGCTCGGAGCTAAATTATCCAACGGTCGAGGCTCATTTCTTTGTGAACTTGGCAGCAAAGCCGCCGCCAGGGGCTAGGTGAATGGTCTTTGACGGCCCGGCATTTTCTTCTACGAGTTTATAGTCGGCAGCATTGCGGTGAGCATTACGGCCATCGATATACCATGTAGCCGAGTAATGCCCTTCGGGCAGGAATGAAAGGTCGACGGTAATATCGCGCGAAGTCCAATTGGTTATACCGCCAATATACCATTCGTCGCACTTACGTCGGGCCGTCACGCAGTACTGACCCATTTGGCCGTCGAGCACTTTTGTTTCATCCCATACGGTGGGGATGCCGGCTATGAAGTCGGTACACTCCTGTTCTGCCTCATAGTTCGAGGGTGAGTCGCACAGCATATTGAGCGGTGAGTCGAGCACGGCATAGAGGCCGAGCTGATGGCAGCGGGTACCCTGACTCATGGGCAGGCTGTAGCTCTTGCGGTAAGTGTCGCGAGTACCGTTGAGCATAGCGCCCTGGGTGTAGTCCATGGGGCCGCCGGCCTGGCGTATAAATGGGATGAAAGTGTCGTAGGCCATCTGGTCCATGCTGATATCGCACCCCTTCATTCGCTCAAGGCCGTTGACACCCTCAGTATTGAGAATGTTGGGCCACTTGCGGTTGAGGCCTGCTGGTATATGATAACCATGCAAGTCGAGTACCATATTATACTTTGCGGCAGTAGCGGCAGCCCTGTCAATGAACTCCTCTACGGCCTGGTCGTTGCGGTCGAAGAAATCGACTTTGAAGCCTTTGATACCCATCTTGGCATAGTGCTCGCACACGGCCTCGAGGTCTTTTTCAAAGGGGACGAATCCGGCCCAGAGTATTATGCCCACGCCTCGGTCGTCGGCATACTTCGCCAGCGCGGGCATGTCAATCTGTGGCACAACGCTGAAGAGCTCGCCGCAGCCGGGCACGCTCCAACCGTCGTCCATTATTATGTATTCTATGCCGTTGCGGGCGGCGAAATCGATATAGTACTGATAGGTTAGCTGATTGACGCCGGCCTCGAAGTCTACACCCTTGAGGTTCCAGTTGTTCCACCAGTCCCAGGCCACCTTGCCCGGCTTTATCCACGAAGTGTCTTCGATCTGCGATGGAGCTCCAAGTTGATATACAAGTTGACTGTTGGCCAGATCGGTATCCCTGCGGCCAATAATGGCTATGCGCCATGGAAGTGTGCGGGCGCCGTCGATATGGGCAATATAATCTTCGCGCTCGGTCACAATTTTTTGTATATTGATGTAACCGCCGATGCGCTCGGCTGTAGGTCGGCGTGCGAATACTCCTTCAAAGCCCTTACCGTTGCTTGCCAGCAGATACATACCCGGATAGCAGCTCTGGTCGCTCTCCACAAAGAGTACCTTCACGCCATCTAACAGTTCAACCACAACGGGCAGAAAAGCCATGCGCTTTGAGTCGAGACCAGACAGCGGAGCCGTGGTGTAGAGATTCTCGAACGAATTGAAGAACTGCGCATCCAGGTCTGAGCCACCGTTAGGTACCACATAGCTCAGCGTGGTCGGGGCATCGGTGCTGAACGTGTACTCCACGCCTTCGTCGGCTACATTTAGGGCTTTCTTACCGGTATAGATCCAGCGGTAGGCCAGGCCGTCGTTGTAAGCGCGGAATTCGATTTTCCAGTCTTTGCCGGCACTGAGCACCAGCTGGTTGTAGCAGTCTGTTATCGAACTGTTTCGGTAGAAAGGCGACGCCACTACAGCGTCGACGTTCTTCGTCTTGGGCGATGAGGCGCGGTCGATGACAGTGCCGTTGTCAAGAGTCAGAGAAGCGCTCCCGGAAAAAACATCCGTTTCGTCGATAGTCACCATGTATTGGAGCTTGTCGTTGACCATTGCCTTGACAGTACCATCGGGCGAAGTAAGGCTGAAGTCGCGTGCCGTTGCAGTCATAGCGGCAGCTGACAATAGCAGAAGCAGTAAAGTATTCTTCATTATTGAGTTCAAATTCTTAAAGATAACAAGACAATTATCTAATGCCTAATGTCTGGCGGAGGACGCGGTTTTTGAAGCCTTCGGAAGAGTATTCATGCGCTTTCATCACTTCGGGGAGGCCTTGGATGGCTTCGTTGAAATTGCGGAGATATGTTGAGATCTCAGACGGGTTCTCCTGAATGAAGTTGGCACATTGAGATGCTTTCAGATAGCCCTCTGGTAGCATCTGGAAGCTTTCGCCGTTGTTGCACTGCTCCTCTTTGAATTCGAGCGTCAGCTGACGGAAGCGGCGGAAAAGTCCTTGCTTACCCTGCAAGTCAGTGAAGTATGGGGTTGTATCGCCATATTCGAGGGTAACATCGATATCCTTATTTACAGGCATTGCCTCTGTGTAAATGACAGGCTGGAGCGACATACCGTCGTATGTCCATATACCGGGTTTCGGGAAGCGAGCATAAGCGTATTCCTTCCCGTCTACGATAACTTTTGCCGGAGGCATAGTTGCAGGAAAGCGAAGTTCGTAAAAGCGCGAATTGCGGGACTTGTTATAGGAGCCTTCACGTTTACCGATTTTCACCTTTATGTCGTTGCCTTCAAGCGAACGGCTTACAGGTGTAGTGGCATATTTCTGAAGATATTCTTCGGTGTCGCCATCGTCCTCGTAGTGGCGAAGAGTGCCGTCAGCGCCGGGGATAAAAGTAAAAACAAGAGTGTCGCAGGGGATCTGCAGAGAGCGCACATTCTTCGGATTCATCGGTATTATCGCGCCTGAGCGAACGAAGTAGGGATTTTCCTCAAGAGTGTAGGAGAGTTCATATTCGCCGGGACCGTAGACATTTCCGGAAGCCATGTCGAACCATTCACCTTCGGGGAACCACATCTTGCGAGGAGCAACGCCTGTAACTGAGTCAATCGGAGTGACTACGGCTGTCGCTATGATGTCGGGGCCGAAGAAGAACTGCTCAGGCACATCATAAGCCTTTTCAGTTTCAGGATATTCATAGTACATCGGGCGGCAGATACCAATGCCGGTGTCATAATTCTCGCGGGCCGCATTGTAGATATAGGGCACGAGTGCATAGCGGAGCTGGATGGCGTCGCGCATCTGGAACTGGTGATCGGGGAACGCCCAGGGATAACGCACTATGCGGTTATCTTTCGTGGAATGTGTCTTGAAGATAGGGGTGAACACACCATACTGCAGCCAACGGAGGTAGAGCTCCGGATCGGTCGACTTCAAATCTTTACTGAAGTTGTGGCCGCCGATGTCATGACCCCAATACCCGTAGTTAACGTTAGAGGCTGTAGCGGTGAACCAGGGGAGGAATGCGAGTGTCTCCCATTCTGTATAAGTGTCGCCTGAGAAGCCGAGGGGATAGCGGTGTGAGCCGAGTCCGCCCCAGCGGTGATAAATGAAGGGGCGTTTGTTGAGGCCAGCGGCTTCCGCCGCATTCTCACGGGCATGGTGGAAGAATGTGTGGTTGAGCCAGAAAGTGTTGCTCAACCCTGGAGTGTATTTTGATTCGAGCCATTGCTGCCAATCGAGCCACCAAAAATCAACACCCATCTGCTCCATAGGGGAGAGGACCACATTAAAATATGAGTCAGCCCATTGGGGTTCGTCGATTTTGAAAGGCACAGGTTGACCGGGTTTATCCCAACCGTAATCCTTGGTGAACGCCTCATATACTTCCTCATAAGGCTGGATTCCTGATGCGGGGTGCAGGTTGAGCGCTGTCTTGAGATTCTCGCGGTTGGTCCATTCGAGGAAGTTCTTGGGAGAGGGGAAGAGTTCTTTCTGCCAGGTGTAGCCTGTCCAGCCTACGTTTTCGCCGTATTCATCTTTCTTTGTATTATAGCGGCGCATACCGAAAGTGTCATGCCAGTCCATGTCAACGATAAGCACGTCGATGGGGATGTCGTAAGAGCGAAGTTTGCCGACGATATCCTGGAACTCATCGTCGGAATATTGCCAATAGCGGCTCCACCAATAACCTAATGTGTATTTGGGAGGGAGCATCGCCTTTCCGGCTACCTTCTGATAATCATTTAGCGCTTTCTTGTAATTATGGCCGTAGCCGAAGAAATAAAGATCCTGATGCTCACCTTCGTCCCGGGTCTTCACCCATTCCTCCCAGTGCGAGTTGTCAGGAGTGAGGAGGAGGTTGGAAGAATCATCAACCACAGCCCAGCCGTCGCGGGAGATAAGGCCATCTTCCATCTTGGAACCTCTGCCTAATTTGTAACCGTGTGCGCCGTCAAGCGTACGTGTAGTTCCCTTGAGGTTACCGGGATTGTCCATGCCGGGATTCCATTTCACTACCTTGCCATTCACCTTCAGGGCGATATCGAGATTCTTGGCATTGAAAGGCAGCCCGTCGTTTCGGTAGCGGAGAGTAAGGGCATCAGTCTTGATCGTTACATCCGATTTGCTAACTGATTTTGTAAACTTAGGCACCGGTAGGTTGCGGTTTACGAAAGTGAGGGTCTTGTTATCCTCAAACTTACCGTCAGCGCTCCATTCCATACGGATAAGCTCCGGGGTCAGAACCGTAAAGCGCGCATTGCCGCAAACTACGGTTGCATTAGGGTCTGCCACAGGGTTCTCATTGTCGTAATTCCTGGCCAGCATTGCTACGCAGGTAAACAGAATCCCGGCTAAACTCAGAATTAATTTCTTCATAGAAAAATGATGTAAAGGTTAATAGTATTTTATTTTTTTGCCTTGACCATCGCCCATATCAGGGGCAATATATGGTTGGTTATTTAGATTTTTGTTTCTTAAGCCTGTCGAGGGGTTGGCTCGGAGCCAAAATGGATTTTACGGGCCAGCGTTCGCTTTTTACTTCAATTCGTTGTGTGGCTCTGATGTCCCGACTTGACGAGGCCGCACAGACATTGTATGTTCCCGCAGGCGTAACCCATGCCGATGTCTCCTCGTCAAAGAAAGCGAAGTCGTGCGGGCCAAAGGTGAATTCAAGGGTTTCCGATTGGCCCGGACCAAGTTCTCCTGTTTTTGAATAGGCCAGCAATTCTTTAGCAGGATGCCCCTGTCTGTCAGGAGACGAATAATATAACTGTACGGTTTCCTTGCCGGAATGGGCTCCAATGTTTGTGACAGCAATGGTTGCGACATACACATCACCCTGGCGGCTTACATTGAAATCAGAGTATCCAAAATCGGTGTATCCAAGGCCATAGCCGAATGGATATGCGACATCGACATCAAAAGTATCGAAATAGCGGTAGCCTACATATATGTCTTCCTCATACAGAGTGTAGTCAATGTTCTTGCGGTCGCGGCTATGGGCCTTGGTATTTGCTCCGAATATTATGCCCGTATCTGTATCGACAGGGAAGTTGGCATTGGAGGCATGATCAGAGAAGTCAATCGGGAAAGTCATTGGTAATTTCCCACTCGGGTAGACATCTCCCCATAAAATATCAGCTATCGCATTTCCCCCTTCCTGACCGCTCTGCCACGCGCAAAGAATCGCATCGGGCAGATCACGCCACGAGGCAGTCTCAATAACGCCACCGACATTCAGCACCACCACTACAGGTTTACCTCGCTTGTGAAACTCCTTGCAGACGGTCTCAAAATAATTTGTGATAACAGGATCGAGATAGAAACTTTTGGATGCACGATCAGCAAACTCTCCGGCTCCAAACCCTATTGTCAGAATAGCCGCCTCATTATTTTCGGCAAATTCCTCAATTTCTTTATGACTGATTTCCAGTTCAAGAGGACGCTGACGAACAGCCATGTGAAAAGTGGTGTCTTCACGTTGCAGACGTGCGCGTTCTCTGTTGAGATGTTCCTGATACATCATGCGTAGGTTGTCATCGAGAATAGCTCCTCGATTTAAAAGGCCATCGCTCAAGTTAACATTATATGCACGGTTTACATCGCCCGATCCACTGCCCCCTGCAATCATATCATAAGAATTATTACCAAAAAGAGCCACCTTATTGATACTCTTATCAAATGGCAATACAGAAGATTGATTCTTCAGCAATACCATTCCCTCGGGTGCACTCTTACGGCAAAGAGAGGCATGAGCATCGAGAGCGGGTTGATTGGAATAGTGATACCCCAGAAACCGAGGAGTGCGCATAATCAATTTCAACACTCTGCCAATATTTTGATCAATAATTGCCTCATCAAGGCTTCCCGATTTTAGAGCAGCCAGCAGTTCATCGTATTCCCGATTATATCCTGGCTGCAGCAAATCATTGCCGGCTTTCATCTGCGCTACTGCATCTGTGCCGCCGAACCAATCAGAAACTACCACACCCTCAAAACCCCACTCACGTCTCAACAGCGAATCTAAAAGCTCTGGATTCTCAGAAGTATAAGCACCGTTGAGATAGTTATAAGACGACATAAGGGTCCATGGTTGGGTCTCTTGGATTACGTAATCGAAGCCTTTGAGGTAAATTTCACGCAGGGCCCGTTGTGACACGACCGATTCATTCGCTTTACGATTAGTTTCCTGATTATTAGCAGCAAGATGCTTCACACAAGCCCCTACTCCATTGTCTTGAATACCCCGGACATACGCGGCGGCAATATGGCCGCTTAAGACGGGATCTTCTGAATAATACTCATAATTACGCCCACATAGCGGGTGGCGTTGTATATTAAGGGCAGGGGCCAACATTACATCTATGCCATACTCAAGAGCTTCGTTGCCAATAGCAGAGCCTATTTCATAAACAATAGAATCGTTCCAAGTTGAGCTCAGCAACGTGCCCATAGGAAAGTGAGTGCATAAATAAGTATGGTCATCCCCTTCCCTATGGCTATCAATTCTGACGCCAGCGGGACCATCGGCGAAGACAATAGACGGTATGCCGAGGTGCGGAATGGGATACGTCACCCCGGCCGCTCCTCCGACGAGCAAATCCGTATGGCCTACTATCCCATTGGAGGAATCTATCGTATCTGTCATACCCGCACCAATCAGGAATCTTGCCTTCTCCTCCAGGCTCATAGCAGCCACAACTTCATCAATAGAAGCGTGGCCCAATTGAGGAGGAGCAGCGGAGAGAAATATGGTATGCAGTATTGCCAGGCTCGTTATAGTGCACCTGAAATTATTTTTCATGATTTTTAGTATTATGGTTTTGTATTGACACCGAGGTCTACTACTCATCCATAAGGCGATTTATTTGGAAAGATACACATTAATAGCTTCTCCCGATGTGTTTAGCTCACATCACAATCGCTATATAATCAAAAGGAAAATATTTCTGAATTTTCAAAATAAAACTTCATGGATATGATTTTTATTAAAAGGTTTCTCTTAACCACTACGATAGCAGCTGTATCATTTCATGGGCATGCACAAGCAAAGGCCATACCATCTATTTCTGACAAGAATACTCACCTCACGGGATATGTTGGAGAGCGCTTGGCTTCTGTAATCGAAAACCGTATCATGCCACAGAATACGGCTATACTTGTAGAACCCTTCCGTCATCTTACCGAAGGCAATCGCTGGCAAACTGAGTTTATCGGGAAATGGATGCTTGGGGCAATAGCAGCCTATCGATATGACCGTAATCCGGCATTGTTGGATAAAATTACCACTGCCGCCAAGGATTTAATGGCGACACAATATCCTGACGGATATATGGGTAACTATAAGCCGAGTGATCGCTTGACTGCGTGGGATATATGGGGACGAAAGTATACATCGCTCGGTCTGTTGGAGTATTATCGTCTTACCGGAGACAAGGAGGCCCTTTCAACTGTGAAGAAACTATTTGATTGCTTAATCAAAGAAGTATCAGAGAATGATGTGGATATCGCTTCAACGGGCTTATACCGCGGAATGCCGAGTTGCTCAATCTTAGAACCTACCGTATATCTCTACCAACTGACTGGCAACAAAAGATATCTTGAATTTGCCAAAGAAATTGTCAATGCCCTCGAGAAAGACGGGAATCCTCAATTAATAAAAAATGCATTGAATGGGCTTCCCGTGGCCCATCGCTTTGATTATCCGAAGAAATGGTGGTCGTTTGAAAACGGACACAAGGCTTATGAAATGATGTCGTGCTACGTCGGGCTTATCGAATTGGGAAAGGCGATTAATGAGCCACAATATCTTCAGGCAGCCATAGCGGCCGCCGACAATATTATCGATACCGAAATCAACATAGCAGGATCGGGGGCGGCATTCGAGTGCTGGTATGATGGCAAGGCACGCCAAACGATACCAGCCTATCATACAATGGAAACTTGTGTGACTTTCACCTGGATGCAACTGTTACATCGATTGTGGCAAGGAACGCATTATGCGCGCTATGCGGATGAGTTTGAACGCACTATGTACAACGCCTTGATGGCATCCTTACGCGCCGACGGGAAAGAGATTTCCAAGTACAGCCCTCTTGAGGGTCGCCGTCAGCACGGAGAGCAGCAGTGTGGGCTCCCGATAAACTGCTGTAATGCCAATGGCCCTCGCGGATTTGGATTGATACCTGAATTTGCAACGGAACAAGTTGGCGACACAGTTTTCATAAATTTGTTTGTGCCTCGCTCCGAGAGATTGTCAATCGGGGAACGCTCGGTTGAACTAACATTAGACAGCAATCTGCCTATAGATGGGAAGACGAATATCAAATTGAATTTTGAGCGACCCACATCAATGGTCCTGGCGCTGCGTATCCCCGCCTGGTCGAATGGCGATTACACAATATCTTCCGACGGCAAACCGATTGATGTGTCACCCTCAAATAATTACGTATATCTTGATTTAAAAAAGAAAAAAGGAACCGTCGATCTTTCAA
The DNA here is from genome assembly GCA_964525735.1 of uncultured Sangeribacter sp. Lineage (GTDB taxonomy): Bacteria > Bacteroidota > Bacteroidia > Bacteroidales > Muribaculaceae > Lepagella. The sequence continues at coordinate 18,176 of CAZGJH010000004.1, read as the reverse complement.
TCGACTATCACATCGCCACCACAGTTGAAGAGCTGAACGGTATGCAGGCCGTAGTGAGAGGACCAATTGTGTTTGCACGCGACAGCCGCTTCAACGATGGGGATGTGGATGAATGTTGCAACATCATAACTTCTGAGAATGGAAGCATTGAAACCAACTTCGTAAACCCTGGCAATGAATTCAGCTGGCTCACCATAGAAGTTCCGATGGTTTTAGGTACAGACCTTGAAGACCCTGAAAATCGTAAGGGGCGCATGGTGAAGCTGTGCGACTTTGGGTCAGCCGGGAACGACTGGGACAAAGACGGACGCTATCGAGTATGGCTTGTCAAAACGCTCCACGTAATGCACCAGCCATACCACCAGTATTAGCCGGTTATCAGCGTTTAATAATGGCAACCCCAGCCGGTGAGAGTAGCCGACTACCGTAAAGCACACGACCGCGAGGCGCATCAAGAGAATCAATGTCTACATTATCAGAAGTATAGTTGAGATAGAAATCCAAGCCGTCGCGCCATAGGTGTAAAACGCCATAAGGAAGAGATTCGACATCGGCACCACACTCGGTGAAAATACGTTGCAATATATCACGTTCAAGAACGCCATCGTCGGTGTCGACACCAATGTATGTCACCGTTCCCTTACCAATATTGTGATTGACCACCGCAGCCTTTCCTGCATAAAATTGGTCGCCATACTCAGCCCAGACATCGGTATCGGATGCAGGACTTATTACATCGGCCCAATTATTCCACGCATATGTTTTATCGTCAGATTGCACCTTAGCTGTAAGATGTGGAGGGAGATGATCAAAAAACATTTCATCAATACCTGCAAGTTGTCGGATAGGAGCTGCCCACGGGCCTTCCCATAGGTGCGCCTCGCGGTTTTTCTGTCCGGTACGGCAAGTGAGTACAAGATGACCCCCATTCTTAACATATTTTGACCATTTGTCAACTGTGGCGCTGTCAATGAGTTCATAGGCCGGCGCGATAACAAAAGGATAGTCGGTTAAATCGGCAGCAGAATTCACTATGTCTACCGGAGCGCCAAAGGACGTAAGGGCATTGTGGTAGCGGTAGATGTGATGCAAATTATGCCATTGAGACGTCTGTGGCTGAAATCCGAGTTCATACCTGTTATCCCTGTCAAGGATTATTGCAGTTCTACGTCGGAGAAGTTCTGAGGGCATGCTGACCTTTGTGTCGGCTTCGCGTCGTAATATTTTCAGGGCATCGCTGATTTCTCGATACTCCCGTCCTCCGATTGCAGGGGTTATGCCATCGGCCTCCATCATTGCATGATGATATTGCTCCGAACCTTTAAGTGGTTGACGAAATCGATAGTTGCACACAAACCGACTACCACCGGCAAAGGCATGCCATACCCATAGGCTGACTGCCCCCGGCAGAGGCTGCGGATTATAGCTACCCCAATTCACTTGCCCAGGCTGAAGTTCCATAACTCCGAAACACTTACCTATAGAGTTACGATAGATATCGTTTGGGATTGAGATCTCTTCAGGAGTACCGATACGGAAACCTTGGCTACCTATGCCGTTATTGCTACCTACCACCATATAACGGGTATAGGTAGGGAAGTCGAGAGATGTGAATTTATCGGTATCGCTGTCCAGTTCCAAAGGCATGACATTGGTTGTGATCCACTGCCTGGGATTAATATGCGAGCGCAGAATATCAGCCTGCATATTGAGAAAGGATGCCAGCTCATCGGCCACAAAACGGCGCATATCGAGCATAGCATGCGGATTGGCTTTAGCCGGGAGCTCCTGTGGGTTTGGCATTCGGATTTGATCAAAGGTATCGTAAGTTTCGCTCCAGAAAGCCGTTCCCCAGGTATCATTGAGGGGGGCAATTGTGCCGTATTTATCCTTAAGCCAACGCCTGAATGCCATCTGGGCAGTATCACTGTAGTCAATAATACCATAGTGGCTTGGTTCATTATCGATTTGCCATCCAATTACATGCGGATTGTTGGCGTAATGACGTCCGAGTGTGTCAACAAGAGCTTTGACACATTCGCGATAGAGCGAGTCGCTCCAACTGACGTGCTGACGTGTACCATGGCTTTGGCTCACCCCATTAGCCCTGACTACCATCATCTCAGGATGCGCAACCGTGAGCCACCTCGGAGGCGTGGGCGTGGGTGTACACAAAATCACTTTCAACCCATGTCGACCTGCCAATTCAACGGCCTTGTCGAGCCATGAGAAATCGTATTGTCCTTCTTGTGGCTCCATCCGGCTCCAGGCAAATTCGCCAAAGTGTGTAAACCCTATGCCGAGCCTGGCCATATTAGATAAATCCCTGTCCCATTGCTGTTCAGGCCACTGCTCAGGGTAGTAGTAAGAGCCCAGAGCCATCAAGCTATCGCGAGGAAATGAATTCTCAATACGAGGAGTGGCTGTTGCAACAAATGACACAAACAGCATGGCCACCATTAGCAGCCGTTTTACCTGATAAATAATCATAACATGTTATATGATTGAGCTATTAGCTTTTAGCAATTACCTATCTTCGTGATTTTACTCTTATCACCGCGCTACTGCCCGCAGCTTGAGTGGCATCATATTCCAGAGCGGTAGATTTACGAATCAACATCAGCGCCTGTTCGAGTGAAACATCTTCAAATGTCGCGAAAAACAATATATCGCAAAGTTTGGGATCAACTTCAAATTTCAACCCATAAATCTGGCCAAGGCGTTTGAACACATTGCCAAGAGTCTCGTTCTTAAATACAAGTCGCCCATGGCGCCATGCGATGTTTTTATCAGTATTCCCAAGATAGAGACGACTTTGGTCAGTGCTTTTATTGTACACAATCATCTGTCCGGGAGCCATATCGGTGGTAGCATAAGGTTCAGTAACCATCACAGATCCTTCAGTTAAAGTAACAGTCACCAGAGAATCGGTTGGATACGAGCATACATTGAATTCAGTACCGGTTGCTTCAACATTCACAGAGCCAGCCTTGACGATAAATGGATGTTCGCTATCATGGGCCACTTTAAAAAACGCCTCCCCATTAAGATTGATATTGCGGTATCCGTCGGAAGTTTGAGAATATACGATATTACTCCCTCCATTGATCCAAACTTCTGAACTATCAGGCAATATGGTATGCATCCTTGTGCCGGGCATTGTGGTGAGGTCTTGCGATAATTCAACAAATCTATTTACTTCCGGATGGCCTCCACCGACAAGCAGATACACTGTCAAAGCCAGTAATGGCAAGAATAGAACTGCGGCTACGCGTTGAAATAATCTGCTAAGATCAATCATACGTTGGTGGCGAGCATCTTGATTGATCACTTCCAAGACCTTCTCGTAATCTCGGGTTACCTTCTCATCGTCGAAACAGTCGGGCGAAACAGCCGTATCCCACACATTTTTCATTGCCATAAAGTGCGCAGCCAATTCTTCTGACTCTGAAATTTCCTGAGTCAAAAAAACCACCTCCTCATCAGAAGCCTCGCCTGCGAGATACTTTACTATCAGATCATCAAATAATTCAATATTTTCCATAACACACAAATTATTTTGCTAAAAACGGAAAATGCTTCTGTAATTCCATTCGTAATTGCTGCACGACTTTAGTTACCCTTACCTCCACCGTGCGTCTTGACACTCCCATTTCCGATGCAATTTCATCATACTTTTTACCATCCCAGCGACTCATTTTGAAAGCAGCCACAGCATTCTTATCAAGTCGATCCAAAGTTTCTGCTATTATAGTTTCAAGTTCCCGATAAAGCACATACGTGTCGGCCGCTTTAGGATTATTTTCACCAGCTATCACAGAAGCAATTTTCGACGCATATGTCTCGACAATTTTACGGTGCTTGATCGCATCCAGACAATCATTTCTCGTGCATCGCAGAAGAAAGCTCCTTAGAGATGTGACTCGAAGTTTTTTCCGCTGTTCCCATAATTCTATAAATACAGCTTGCACTATATCCTCACACTCAGTGCGTTCGGTTATCCACGAATTACAGTAGAGAACCAAACTTACGTAATACCTCGAAAAGATTGCGGCAAAAGCTTTGTTGTCGCTTTCACGCAATCTTTTCAGGAGAATATCGTCGGATAGTGCAGAATAGTCGTTCATTTCATTCTAAACAAATCAATACTCCACGACCTCCCAGTCTTCAATTTGACGTAACACAATTTCGAAACCTGGTTCGGATACAACAAGATCAAATTTATAGAGTTTTCCCGACTGAAAATCCATAGAGCCTAATTTTTTAGAAAAACTGAGGCCTTTGAACGTACAAGCTACGGTGAGATTCGAAACACCGCCTGGTATTACCTGACATTTCCCATATTTAGAATTGATATCGAGAGCAATAGGTATACGACCTTCAGCTTTCGAGGCAATTTCATCCGAGAGGATATCAAAATCAGCCTTAACGGGAATACCATCGAAAGCAAGGGTAAGATCTTTTAAATCTTCTTCGGATATTCCTTCTCCCAATGTCAAATAAAACTCCGCCAAACTCAAAATATGCCTCATCTGTACCTTAACCGGAGATAACGCCATATACTTATTGCGATTGGCCGAATAAAGATAATCACTCATTTCGGCAGCCGCAGCCGTAGAAACATCAAGCGTGAGGAGATTATTATCCGAAGCAGTGGGCGTATAGGGTGTATAGCATATTATATTCACCTTGGATCCATCCTTAGGGTAAGTTAATGACTCACCAGCGTCAACCAACCCATCTTCATCTGTGGTCATTTCAAGATTCGCAGCAAGAGGAAGCCCGGTTTCCGACGAGATCATATACACCCCAATTTTTACATCTGCACCTAATGCTTCGGCCTTTTCTTGTCCGTATGGGGAAACTTGTGGTTTAATCTGCACAGGCACATCCGGCAGATCCTTATCGCCCCCCTCATATATGTCCTCGCAGGAAGTCAAAGAGGTTAACCCCATGCAGATAGTACCTATAAATAACAAATTTTTCTTCATATCACGTAGAAATGTTAAAATAAGGGGCGATCACACATGAGCGAATCGCCCCTTATTTTACAAATTTAGGTGTTTTATTTTATTTTTACGCAACGGACATTAAGTGCATTACCACCACTGTAGTTGTTGATCTGTCCCCATTCGCCGTCGAATTGCACAGCTTGATTCTTGAGAGGATAGTCGGGAGCAGCCATCGTGCCCGAGAAGAGCATCACACTGGATACATTTCCAAAGGTGCCATCGAAACGCATGCGTCCACCCTTAGGATAGGTAGTGTAAGGATCTATTATGGGTGTGTTCCCGTCTAAGTAGCCTGCCCAAGGAGAAAGGCCGTTACGATAATCGGGCACCATCCAGCCGGCGGGCGAGGGATCAAACACGCCCTTCTCTCCCGTGTCGGCCACTGTCCAATAATTGGGGCCATAAAGGAGCTCGGCAGAAGGATCAGTTGTAAGCCAACTGTAAGGCTCACCCTTAGATGTGACGAAAAGGCCCGGGAATGTAAGGATACGACGGGTTGATTGACCCTGATCACTACCCCAAATGCCATCGACAGTATACTTATAGGGCTGATTATCTATAGTATATAGAGGCACATTAGTAATCGACATTCCGTCGGAGGGGAACATTTCTGTAAAACCGGCATACGGCTCATTATTGCATCCCTGATAGTACATACCGATTGACAGGGGACTGTTCACATCATTGGTGAGCGCTCCCAGATTACGGTCCATGAAAATATAGTCGTCTACTCCATCGCCGTTATTATCCACACCTACTGTGTTTTCCTCAGGATCGAAATTTGTCACCCAGATATGGAACGACCACACATCATCACCTCCCATCGTCACTGAGACGAGGGCATTTCCTTCAATCTGGCCCGTCTGTACAGTCACTGTGCTTTGATCTTTCTGAGCAGCATCCAGATTCAGGTCAACACTTTTGATAAGATCGCGATGATCTTGCCACACAAGTTTCACACCGAGATCACCATCATTGCGCAGCTTACCGTTGTTGATATAGAGAATATCACGCCACACCTTGAAAGCTTTCAGCACCGGGAAGATGACAGCGTCGCCTGGCTTTACGATATAGCAGTTGGGAAGATCAGCAAGAGCAATTATAGAAGACGTGATGTTGTAACAATAGGCCATTCCAGCAAATACATCCTCATTTTCAAATAAATAGTCCTGTGTATCTGTGCCTGATTTGATCACTATCTTGGCTCCTTCACCAAGTCGTTGCGCAGGCACATAGGCCCTGAAGTTTTTCCCTTCCTGAGGAGTCATCGAAAATGAAGATACTTCATTTCCACTTGTCATCACATAGTCGGTGCCATAAGCGCCAAGATTGTAGGTAGCCGATGGATTCACACCCTCTACTGTCAGCACATTACCGGAGCCGGCAATAATATTGGCATCGAGCAAACCCAATTGATGATAGAAAGTGAGCGTGACAGTCTCTACGCTGTTATCGATATCTGCGGTCTTAGCCATCATCAGGTCGTACATAGCTGAAGAGGCATTATAGGCTATCGCTTTAGGATCGACATTCTCCACGTAAGGATAGTAGGCATAGAAATCCAATACTACGTCATTTTTGGGGAATGCCACCTCCTTATCGATCACCCATTGTCCTGCAACGTAGGTAAGCTTATAGTTGTCGGCATAATTGCCGGAAGAAGCGAGATCGGCAGAGGCATCCGCAGCATGGGCAACGGCAAAAAGGCCGACTTCGTCGCCATCATCGAAAGTGGTTTTGAAATTATCATCAGTACTTACCCGGGAAACGCCTCCAGCAGTAAGCAACTCGAACTTAATTCCTTTTGTGGAATCCATTTTAGCGCTTGTAGCCACCTCCTCATCATGCGCGCAAGACGCAAGCATTAGAAATGAAGCACCGCATAGAACGAATTTTTTCATTGATTAATTTAAGGATAGTTTAGTTATTAATTCTGAAAACACGGAAGCGGCGAGCTTTTACCAGCTGCCTCATCCGCATATAAGGCGATTAGCTGGAAGAATCACACATCGGTTTTTCAAAATTTTATTTCCCATAAATTTCATTTTCTGATGTGTATTTTGCCCCCTGTAATCGCCTCATAGGCGGATCATGAATTCAATTCATGCACTAATACCATTTACTTAATAAATTAACCAATGAAAAGAAACAAATCGCAACAAAAATGTAAAGGAGGAGACCGTGGGCGGTTCTTCTTACGATGTTGCTGGATTCTTGTCATGCATCTCGTATTCTCCACGCAGGTCATGGCACAGGAACCGACCGTAACACTAAGAAACGAGAATATCACCCTCTCGAAAGCGCTTGATTTAATTCAGGCACAGACGGGTTATAATTTCGTATACAACGAAAGCATAGGCAACCTTGACTCCAAAGTGAGTTTAAATGTGACTGGACAGCCGATCAGCGTTGCCCTGAAGCAATTATTCTCCGGAAAGGACATCAGCTTCGGTATCGAAGACAAGTATATCATATTGAAGAAAACTCCCAAAGCACCCTCCAACGAAATCACTGTAACCGGCAACGTATCCGATAAAAGCGGAGAGCCTCTGATCGGAGCTACGGTGGCCATAAAAGGTAAGAGTCAGGGTGTGGCCACGGATATTAACGGCGATTTCAGCATAAAAGTCGCTAAAGGCACAACTCTTTCAGTAAGTTATGTAGGATACAATCCCAAAGAAGTGCGTGTCAATAGCAGCAAGATAGAAATCGTATTGGATGAATCTGATGTGGCTCTTGATGAAGTGGTAGTAATCGGCTATGGCACAATGAAGAAAAAAGATCTGACGGGTGCTGTAAGCTCGATATCAGGCGCCACTGTCACTGATCGCAAAGTCACATCGCTCTCCACAGCCTTGCAAGGAGCCATGGGCGGTGTGACGGTGACACGTAGCGGCAGCGAGCCAGGAGCCTCAGCCGATATCAAGATTCGTGGCATCACTACTATCGGCGACAGCAATCCCCTCATTATTGTAGATGGAGTGCCGGTTGATAACATCAACGATATCAATCCACAAGACGTTGAAAACATTACTGCGCTTAAAGACGCAGCCTCAGCTGCCATCTATGGTTCGCGTGCGGCAGCCGGTGTAATCCTTATAACCACCAAGCGTGCAAGCGATGGTAAAGTTTCTTTATCTTATTCATACGAATATGGGTATGAGAAACCTACCACTCAACCCGATTATGTCGATGCCAGCCGATTTATGGCGATGGTGAATGAATTACGCTGGAATGATGCCGGAAACGGATCAGATCATTTTCCGGTCTATATACCTGTAGTGATCGATGATTACAAAGAGCTTAATCAACGTTATCCCAACAATTATCCGGATACTGATTGGAGGGGCCTGATGATGCGGAGCCACTCCAACCGTCAGTCGCACAACTTCCGTATTTCAGGAGGCACACAGCGTGTCAGGACAAATGCTTCTCTCGGCTACGACATGTCGGATGGCCTATACGTCAACCGCGACTACTCGCGCCTCACGATACGTATGAACAATGATATCACCATCAATAAGTATATTGCCGCTGCCTTCGATATAAACGTAAAGCGCAGTGAGTATAAATCGCCGGTATACGATCCGATGTATGCGCTTTATACGATGCCCGCGATATATCCGGCCCTATGGGAAGATGGACGCATTGCCGATGGCAAATCTGGCGACAACCCCTATGCAGCTCTGAATTACGGAGGTACAACAACCACCCACTACAATCAGGTAGGTGGGAAAGCAGCCGTGTATATCACCCCGGTGACGGGCCTCAAGCTCTCTGCCATCATATCACCTATATGGAATGATACGAGCATGAAATCGTTCCGTAAACGTATCGAGTATTTTTCAGCCGACGATCCTGATAATCTAATCGGCGCGATCAACGGTTTCGCTACAACCAAATTAGACGAAAGCAGAGGCAACAGCTATAGCATCACCAAGCAGTTTATCGCAAACTACGACAATACGTTTGGCAAGCATTCGGTGAGCGTGATGTTGGGTTATGAAGACTACTACTATAAGATAGAGAATCTTTCAGCCTCGCGCGACAAATTCGCTCTCACAGAATATCCCTATCTTGATCGTGGTAATTCGGATTATCAATCCAACGGGGGCAATGCCTCACACTTGGGTTATCGCTCTGTCTTCGGCCGGGCTACATATAATTTTGACGGCAGATATCTCCTTCAAGCCAATCTACGCTGCGACCGTTCTTCACGTTTCGATAAGAAATATCGCACCGGCTATTTCCCGTCCGTTTCCGGAGGTTGGGTTGTGACACAGGAACCATGGTTTATCGATTTGAATCAGAATGCTTATTTGTCGCAATTGAAAATTCGCGCTTCCTATGGTCTTTTGGGTAATGACAGAGTAGGTAATTATCCCTATTTGCCTCTTCTGACTTATACCGATGGATTGTTCTGGCAAGGAAACAATGTCGTTTCGTCAACCACAGCCGCCCAATGGTCGTATGCGATACGTGACATTTCATGGGAGTCGACCAAAACTTTAGGAGTAGGTGTCGACTTGGCATTTTTCAGCAATCGTCTTCAAATTACCGGTGATTGGTACTATAAAATTACCAAAGATATGATCTTGGGTATCGATATCCCCGACTATGTAGGCTACGATAATCCTTCACAGAATACGGGCAAGATGAAGACCACCGGTTTTGAAATCGAAGCGCGTTGGAACGATCACATCGGTGATTTCAGCTATACAGTCTCGGCTAATCTCAGTGATTACAAATCCAAAATGGGTTACTTGGGTGGCAACGAGTTTTTAGGCGACCAGATAAAAGTAATGGGAAGCTATTTTAACGAGTGGTATGGTTATCGCACCGACGGACTGTTTCAGACACAAGAGGAAATCGACAACTATCCGGTCATGAATAACACGGTTCGCCCTGGCGATATCAAATATCTCAAGGCTGACCCTGAAGACACGACACCCGTATCGCCCGACAAAGACCGTGTGTTGTTAGGCAACTCCCAACCTCGCTACTTATATGGGCTTACTCTTACGGGAGCCTGGAGAGGTTTCGATCTCAGTGTTACGCTTCAAGGAGTGGGCAAACAACTAAAAAGGAAGTCGGCGACTATGGTGCAGCCTCTCCGCGATAACTTTGGCAGTATCCCCAAACTTATCGATGGACGCTATTGGAGCAATTATAATACACCTGAACAGAATCTGAAGGCCGAATATCCTCGTCTTACGTCAGCTCAGGCGGCTTATAACTATGCCATGTCAGACTTCTGGCTAATCAACAGTCACTACTGCCGTCTGAAAAATTTATCACTCGGCTATACCCTACCTTCCAAAATTACGCAAAAGGTATTCATCCAGAGCTTACGCTTCTATGTGGCAGCCAACGACCTTTTCTGTATTACAAACTATCCACGCGGATGGGACTATGAAGGCTATGGATCTCTGAGCTATCCTATTACCAAATCGTTCATCTGTGGTGTAAACATTAATTTCTGATCGTCATGAAGATATTTCATAATATACTTTCTGCGGTAGCACTCTCACTGATGTGCTCTTGTGCCGACCTTGACCTCCAGCCACTCGATACTGGATCAAGCGACTCATGGTATCAAACCGAAGAGGAAATCAAAGCTTCCATCAGCGGATTGTATCGCACCGACTTCTTCTCAACAGAAGACTACCGATGGTCGGACGACCATCAAGCCCGCAGCAACCTCAATGAAATGACCGGTGGCACCGTCACCGGCGAAACATGGAGCGTTACTTCTCTGTGGCAGATAAGCTACAAAGGAATAGCACGCTGCAATATCCTATTGAATAAACTCAATAACTATGAGGCAATCGGCATCACCGAAGAACGGGCAAACTTGTACAGGGCTCAAGTGCTTTTCGCCAGAGCCACGCAATATGCACGCCTGACATCTCATTTCGGTGATGTGGTATGGGTTGATTCTGAAATCACCATTGACGAGGCTTTCCGTATGGGGCGCACTGACCGTGCCGAAATTATGGAGCATGTGTATGCCGACTATGATGAGGCAGCCCAATATCTGCCACGCACATATGGAGCTCAACAAGAACTGGCCACCAAAGCAGCCGCACTCGGATTGAAGGCCCGCTATGCCCTCTATAACGAAGATTGGGAGATAGCGGCCGAAGCAGCAAAGGCATGTATGGATCTGGGCTCACATCAACTCTACCCCGATTTTGAACAATTGTTTCTATCGTCGACTCATCATGCCTGTGAGAATATTCTTTCATGGCCGACATCTCTTGAGCTTGAAGTGTATGGCGATAGTTCGGGCAACATTCAAGGATTCTGTCCTCGCAATCGGGGAGGATATGCATCTGAATATCCTTCCTGGGAACTGTTTGCGTCGTTTATTTGCACCGATGGTCTCCCGATAGATGAATCTCCCCTGTTCAATCCTCAAGATCCTTTTAAAAACCGCGACCCACGTTGTGCGGCCACGATCGTGGAGTTTGGCTCGGAACATTGCGGGGTTATATACGATCCGAATCCCGCCGTCACTCAAGTCTACAGCTCTGTAGCCGGAAAAATGATTACCAATCTGGATTGTAAATCCGGCAGCCAATATGCAGCTTATAATGGGCTTCTTCGAAAAAAAGGAGTTGATAGCAGTTGGATCAATGATGGTTCTTTTAAAGTGGCTTTTGATCAGGTTTTCTTACGTTATGCAGAAGTTCTTCTCACTTACGCAGAAGCAAAGATTGAGGCCGATGATATTGATAAGAGTGTGCTTGACGCCATCAATCAAGTGCGTGCCCGTGCCTACAAGGTGAATCCTACCGACACCTCAAGATATCCGGCGGTAACTACCACAGATCGTGATAAACTCCGTTCGATAGTTCGCACTGAGCGCCGTATGGAGTTTGCCTACGAGGGTCTACGCCGTATGGATCTTATCCGCTGGCGTATCGCGGAGATTGTGCTTAACCGTCCAGATTATGGAATGCTCGATAAGGATGGTCTCATTTCAAAATTAGTCGACAAGAATTTGTGGTTTTGGCCAATGACACCGGAAATCGACGAAAACGGGTGTGCCGACTTCACACCTATGTACGATCAAGGTTATTGCAAAATCATAACCCGTCGGCAATTTGATGCCTCCAAAAATTATTTGTGGCCCATTCCCTCTCAGGAAGTCATAACTAACCCTTATCTTGGTCAAAATGATAACTACTAACAAATCGGACATAATGAACATCGTTGCTAAAATAACCTTGATTTCCTTTGCCGTGATATCACCTTTTGTGATATCGGCATGTGCGGAAGATTACCTGACTTATAACCATAATCCAGGAGAACCCGTCACACCAATCGAACCTGAGCCGGAGCCTGAAATGCCCGCTAACGTTCCAAGCGGATCCTATACTCTTCTCATTGACCAGCCGGGTCAGGTGATAGAAGGTCTTGGCTTTGAGATCCAGAATGAAATGACAGCCGCCCCGGATGTCGACAAACCCAACCCTCACTATGGAGTGCCCTTGGATCTTGTGCCCGAAGAGCGTAAACGCCTTGCAGAAGAAATGCTGAAAGGATTTCGCTATATGCGTCTCGGTATGGGAGTCTGGTATCAAGGTGTCACAGAAGATCGCAAGAATTTCGTAGAGCGTATCCCGGGTCAAAACGAAGCCTTAGTTCAGCTCATGAAAGATGCCGGCGTAGAGGGAATCTCTCTTGAATACTGGTCGCCCGCTCCTTTCTGGAAATCAAACGGAAGTTTCAACGACGGCATGTTGAAAAGTTTCGACGACGACTTCATAAATGATTTTACCGATGCCTTGGTTCAAGACATCAAATATTTGAAGAATAATGGCTTCACTATCTCGACATGGGGCCTTCAGAATGAATGTCAGTATGAATCGGTCGGTTACGCTCATTGCCATTATACCCCCGACCAATTGGTCAAGGTTTTTGGAGTGGCCGCGCCGAAAGTACGTGCTCTCGACCCAAATATAGAGATCATCTATGACACCAACAGTGGAAACAATGGTGAGTATGGTTCTAAGCTGTGGCAAGAGAATCCTCAACTTCTTCCCTATGTTGATGCGTGGGTCTACCATCGTATCGGCGACGACTCCGATCTCGTGATGGATAGATGTGAAGCTTACAGGGCAAATAATCAGGGCAAACCAATTTACCAGAACGAATATGAGTATTTCGACTATCAAATCCCTCAGCATAGCTATGAATGGTTTATGGTGAACACGGCCCAATCAATCATGAATTGGATGACTTTTGTTGAGTCGCCCAAATGGTATTGGCTGCATGCCCTTAAGGCTGTGGACGACCATGTTGATCGTGATGGCTTCGGCCTTGGAATCTGGCGACCGAGTTATGCCAACGACAGCCACGACTACCCTACTCTCAAGCATGGCCATTTCACCTACAATTGGCAAAACTTCAATGGCATTGCGGGATTTCTTAAATATATGCCCTGGGACTCTCGACGCTATAATGTAGATGAAGACAAACCTCTGCACGATAATCGCATCATGGCCTGGAAGACCCCCGAGGGAAAATTCGTGATCGCTCTAACCAACCGTTCAGACGAATGGTATGAGTTTAACGTCAATCTGAATAAGAAAATGACTATGGTCGGCCACCGCTATAATAAGAACGGTATCGACCAAGAGCTCGGAGCCAGCGATGGCAGTGAGACCTTAGCAGCCAAAGTTCGGCCTTGGAGCATCGAATTCTGGGTGGAAGAGTAATTATTTTGTCAGGCAGTTGTGTAATTTTCCCATTTTCAAGGTTTTGTCATAGGATAAAATCTGATGAAATCTTGAAATTGGGAAATCCAACTGGTATCACACTTCTTTAGGGATGACATTATGAAAAGAATTATCAAACAGCTATCTCTGCTTTTTCTTCTTTGCGCAGTCACTCTCAATGCGATGGCTATCAAGGCCGAAGTCGATTCTATCCCCCCCACTCAATGGAAGGGAAAGAAAGTGGCCATCTTAGGAGATTCCATGAGTGATCCTAAAAATAATCCTGATGAAAAAAGGTTTTATACTTATTTATCAGAAACTTTGGGAATACAACCTTTAGTATACGCCCAAAGTGGATACCAATGGAAAGATTTGTATGGTTTTGCCCAACAAATGAAGGCAGAACATGGTGATGATCTCGATGCTATATTTATTTGGGCAGGGACAAACGATTACAACGCATCAAGACCAATAGGTGAATTTTTCACGGAAAGTGAAAAAAATGTCAATGCCAACGGAAAAATCGTCAAGCGTAAACATCGGACACCAATCATTTCGGATTCAACCTTCTGTGGAAGCATCAATTTGATGCTGGCATATCTCAAGGAAAATTTTCCCACTAAACAAATAATCATACTTACCCCTATTCACAGAGGTTTCGCCCAGTTTAGTGCCACGAATGTGCAGCCGGATGAATTATATGCCAACCAACAGGACTTATATATCGACGATTACGTTGACGTATTGAAAAGGGCCGGCATGTTATGGAGTGTTCCTGTAATCGACCTTTTCTCGTATAGTGGTTTGTATCCACTATATGAGAGCAACAACTCCTATATAATTGATGAAAAAAACGATCGTCTGCATCCTAACAGCAATGGACATAAGCGTCTCGCAGAAACCCTCAGATATCAGTTATTGGCTATTCCAGTCGATTTATAATGGCTCATTGGGAGTTAAGGTATTGACTTCAAGGTAAAAAAGATTGTCACGTTTATGGGTGAGGATGAAAACCCTCACCCATTTTAAAAATATTACAAAATGAAAACTGCAAATTTCTTTATCCTGGCCTCTGTGTTATTTTGCGGATGTGCTGCCAAGAATGCTTCATTACAAGCCGATAAGGAAAAACCCAACTATGGAGGCATATATCCTCACCTTGCCTACTACAATGACGAAGGAGAGTGCGGAACTGGGGCCATCGTACCTTGGCAAGGTAAGCTATGGGTTGTAACTTACGGACCTCATCTACCCTGGGGATCGAGCGACAAACTATATGAAATAGACGATACGTTGGGCATAAAAGTAAGACCCGAAAGTATCGGAGGCACTCCCGCCGACCGTATGATTCACGCGGAGAGCGGTCAACTAATAATAGGCCCATACTTCATTGATAGTCTCTGCAACGTCAGAGCCCTTTCTTATTCTGATGCTCAAGGACGATACACGGGAGTATGTCGGCACCTTACCGATCCGGCCAATAAGGTCTATATCGCCACTATGGAGGAAGGTTTTTACGAAGTAGACGTCAATACTCTGCAACATACTACCCTCTATCCGGATGCCAATATCGGAAGCCACGATGATACGGGAGTCAATCCTGAAAACGAACTGCTTCCTGGTGCCCATGGGAAAGGCTTGTATAGCGGCCAGGGGGTAATGGTGTTTTCAAATAACGGTGAAGCTGTGCCAGAAGCCCTTGAAAAATTCAACATACCATCTGGCTGTCTTGCAGAGTGGAATGGGAAAGACTGGGAGGTGGTTCGCCGTAATCAGTTTACGGAGGTGACTGGTCCTGGTGGCATATATGGCAGCGATGTTGAAGCTCCCATTTATGCCCTCGGATGGGACTACAAATCTATCCTTCTTGCCTTACGTGAAAAGGGGGAATGGACGTTTTATCGTTTGCCTAAAGCAAGCAATGCTTATGATGGCGCACACGGTTGGAATACTGAGTGGCCTCGCATTCGTGAAGTTGGCACGAAAGAAAAGCCAATGAAGCTCATGACTATGCACGGCATGTTTTGGGAATTTCCACAGGAATTTAACTCTGCGAATACTTCCGGAATCAAACCCCTTTCGACTTATCTCAAAGTGATCGGCGACTTCACTCGTTGGAATGATAATCTCGTATTCGGCTGCGATGATTCTGCTAAGAAAGAGTTTCTCAATAAACGACGTATTAAAGGAAATATCGCGGGGCCTGGTCAAAGCAACTCTAATCTTTGGTTTGTAAAACCTGAAACTATCTCATCCTTCGGCCCATCTACGGCTGTCGGGTCAGTATGGCTTAATGAATATGTCAAGAAATTAAAACCGAGTGAACCGATGCTGTTCGGGGCATGGCCTCTAAAGTGTCTTTGGTTGAAAAACGATAGTGATACTCCGGTGACAATCACTCTGGAGGCTGACAACGGAAACGGTGTCTGGAAAGATCTTCGCAGTATTAGTCTTCCACCCAGGAGCTCAAAATTCCAACCGCTTACCAAAGCCGACAGTGGAGAATGGATAAGGCTCCGTTCTGACCATGATGCACATTTAAGCGCGGTATTCTCCTTTTCTGATATCGATCACCGACCCACTGTCGCTGACCAAATTTTTGATGGATTGTGTGCAATTGATGACCAGTCTTCCGCCTCCGCTCTTTTGTATTGTCTTGGAAACAACGCACGTAAGTTGGGTGTATCCGCCCAATTACAAGATAACGCAAAGTATTACGAACTTGATGGCAATATGCGACTTTCTGAGGTTAGCAATAGCGCCGCATCAGATTTCATTAATTCCAATCTGGCCATCTCTAATGATGGAATGGAAATCACAGATGGATCTGTTCTTATCATAGATGATAAAGGACGAAGATGGCGTCTGCCCCTCGGCTCGGATGCGTTCACCCCTCTCACGCAAGAGCGTAATTTGAGAATTTGTCGGGAAGTTTCGACCGAACGTGACCTTCTCAATTGCCATGGCACTTTCTACGAACTGCCCGCTGAGAATGCCGATGGTTTCGCAAAGATACGACCCATATCCTCGCATAATCTTCAAATCAGCGACTACTGTTCATATAGAGGTATGCTGATGCTTACGGGCGCGTCCCCGAAGAGTAAGAATTCCCGGATTGTGACCTCGCAAGATGGCACTTTCGCTTTATGGTGCGGAGCAATCGATGATCTATGGAAACTCGGGAAACCAACGGGGCATGGGGGCCCATGGATTGATGAATTAGTGAAAGCTGATGAATATTCAGATCCCTATTTAATCGGCTTTTACGATGACAAAGTGCTTAATATTTCTCATCAGCTGTCTACACCTGTTACATTTACCGTTGAGGCAGACCCCACCGGAGAGGGAGATTGGATGACGTATGGAACGTTCAAAGTGAAACCTGGAGATTCGTTCTTCCATCACTTTCCAGAGACTTTTCAAGCACGTTGGATTCGATTCAAGACTGATCTTCCATGTGTTGCCACAACCTGGCTTGATTACAAATGAGTCCTATTTCAATCTTTGAATGTGGATTATTTTCGTGTAATCGCCTTATTAGAAAACACAAATTAAATTTCTTAAACTCTTACTCATGAAAAAAGTGGTTCTATCTATTATCATGGCAATGGTGGGTTCGGTTGGTATCCAGGCCTCATCACCTGATATCGACATTGACATCAATGACTGGGGTTATGTCGAGGACGGTATGATTTACGTAAAGGTATACACAGAGAATGCTCAAGGTATTCGCCTCACTACCGATTCCGAAGCGACAATAGAGGTTGGAGACGGTCTCAACACTGTAAAAGTGCCTGTCAATGAACATTCATTTACAGTAGAGGCTCTTTCAGGATATACGATCAGTAGTATCAAAGTCGGCAACACTAATCTTGAAGTGACAGCTTCACCGATGGTGATCGACTGCTCTTTCCCGGCTCCGATTTATATTGTTGCCCAAGATATCTCCTCAGTCAATAATGAGTGCTTCGACGACTTTTCCGCTGCTCCCCGATATTTCGATCTCAATGGATACGAGCAAACTACTCCAAAAGAGGGGCATCTCTATATCTGCGTTCAGGGGAGGTCTGTCACAAAGATTCTTTGGAATAATTAATTCATAGCATTTAAGTGCCTTTCAAACAAAATCCCATGCAAATACCGGCTGCATGGGATTTTGTTTGAAAGGCACTATTTTTGTATCAATCCTGATAATGGCGTCTACCTTCCTCCTCATATGTTACAAGCTAATAGTTTTTAAATCAAAGAATGGGCCGAGAAAAACTAATCATATTTGGATATGTTGAAGATTTTTAATTATCCCATCTTTGACAGTCATTGGTTAAAATATACCCCCTTATCCTCTGAGATACACAAGATAAGGGGGTGTTATTTTTAAGTCAACTCATTACTGTCCCGTTAAAATTTGAAAGAGCACAATGAAATTATTGAGATTTAG
>CAZGJH010000003.1:7222-65686 GCA_964525735.1 uncultured Sangeribacter sp. | reverse complement strand
GGAACGTATGTCAGCAAAGCAGCGTGAGAAACATTCCCTACCTGAAGAAATGGAGATGCCTAAAAGAAAATGCCATGTGGTGGTTGATTCAACTATCGAGGCTCTTATCGGAGCATTACGCGACAATCAGCGTGGAGTGCTGATTTACAAGGACGAGATTGACAGCCTTCTATCCAACTTCAACCGTTATAACGGCTCTGATGAGGCATACTTCCTAAGCCTGTTCAACGGAACTGCTTTCAAATACAGTAGAAAATCAAACAATGAGCATATTTTTCTACCCAATCCTTATTGCTCGATAATCGGTACCACCCAGCCGGGGTGTCTTGCTGCACAGTTCGGTGGCAAGCGACTGATGAACGGTTTTTCACCACGTTTTTTGAAAGTATATCCTGACATCACTGAAATGCCTGCTTGGAATGACAGCGATATGCCGGAGAATGTTTTGGCGCAATGGGAGGAAATTATCCGTAAAGTAATAGATATTCCGCTCACCATTGACAATGAGGGAAATGTAATCTCAAAGGAGCTTTCATTTTCCCAAGAGGCGAAGCAAAGGATAAACCGCTGGAAGAACGAAATCAACAATGCAGCTTATTCCGCTACGGAGTCCGATACAGTCCGAGCGCTCTGCGGAAAACTTGAAATATATCTCATACGGTTCTGTCTGGTAATCCAGATTATGCGTGGCGTTTGCGAGGGCGCTTCTATGGATAACATCGACATCGAGAGTGCGGAACGCGCGATTTTGCTCGCCGAATATTTCCGGTCTATGGAAACCAGGATTTCTCCGGAACTGGAAACCGGTATTCTCGAACCACGATATGTTGAACTGCTCGGGAGAGTTGGTGACTCTTTCCAGACTTCTGAAATTCTAAGAGAAGCACAAAGGCTCGGTATTTCAAGGTCTCAGCTTTTCAGATTCCTGAAGGACGGCGGCAAGGGCTTCATATCAAAGGACTCTCATGGGCGATATTTCAAAATGGATAATCTCAAATGAGACTTTGGACTTTTGAGACTTTGAGACTATCGCATACTAATAAAAAGGTGATTGGTTAATCAAATAACACAATGATGCAATACTCTAATAGTGCCTTAGTCCAATGCTGCGATGCATCAATGAACTGATGTACCAAAGTTCAAATAACCCATTGACCCAATAACTGAATTATCTAAGAACTCAATGCTACAATGACTGAATTATCTAAGACCCTGATGACGCATAACCGAAATGCCACGAACTCACAAACCGAAGTACCTCGGTTCATCGGTTACTCGGTCGGTGTAACTCGGATACTTGAAAACTTTGGACTGATGGTCTGGAATATTTCAGTTTGTCGTATTGCTCGGGATAAAAAGCCGGACTGCATGAGTTGTCAATGGCGTTGCACGGGCTATGAAAAAGGGAGACAAACCTTGCTTTGCAAGATATGCCGATTGTATACACAACGGCAATCCCGCCTCCCCAAAGGTGAGGGTTAATTCCGCTCGAAACTCGCAGACCTTGATGTTTGGATAAAAGAACCGAGATACCTCGGAGTGCCGGGCTGAATAACCGATGAACTCAGGTTCGTTGTATAAAGAGCCGAGAACCCTCAGTTTGACAGGTAAAGTAATTGATGAACCTTAGAACCGGGAAACTCCAGTCTGTCGAATAAAGCGCCGAAGAATCTCAGTAACATATACCAACTAACCGAAAATCGTAGTACTATAAACCGATTGATCAATGCTGCAATAAATTAATTCTGCAATAACCCAATGACCGAGTGACCGAAGTATGTAATAACTAAACACCCAAATGCTGTGATACTGTAATTATCAAATTATCGAATGACCCAATACTATAATATTATGGCAACTAAAAAAGAAATCACTATCAATACAAGACTAAATGAGGCAGACCATAAGGAGATGCGCAAAAAGGCCGATACCTATTTCAGAGGAAATATGAGTGCGCTGGTTAGATGTGCCTCGCTCAAATATTCCGAGGAGGTGCAGCTTTCATACCCAAATAACAATCTTACCAATATTCTGGAAGCAGTATTAAAACAAGTCCGCAAGATCGGTACAAACCATAATCAGGCTGTGAGGTGTGTCAACGAGAAGATGAAGATGTCGCCACTTGCCTTTCTCCCTTCTGATCTTCGTCCCTTCAACGAGTTTACGGAGCAACTGAAAACTGTGGAGAATATGTTACGTTACCTTCATAATATGATCAAGGAATGATAGTCAAGAAACTCAGTGATGTCAAAGGTGGCGGTTTCCCCGGTGCCGGATATAACGAAAGGAAGGTTGCCGAAGGTGTAGCGGAACTAATGGCAATGGAGAACATCAGCGATGCACTCCGCCACAAGATTGAGGTTCTGCACCATTTTGGACTGGACGCGGCTTCCGAGATTGAACGATATCTAAAAGCCCGGTCACAGACCTACGGCAACACCACCACTACAAGATTTCAGTTTCATGTGTCGGCATCTGTCAAAGGACGTGTAATGTCAGCCGAGGAGCTGACTGACTTTGCCCGTCAGCTTATGAAGGGTATGGGCTATGCCAGACAGCCATATTTCGTGTACTATCACCATGACACGGAGAATAACCACGTGCATATCCTCTCCACCCGTATTCAGCCCAACGGTTTCCCAATCTCAGACCATCAGGACATTCGGCGGCTAAATGAATGTGCCAACCGCATACTCGCGTCCGATATTGATAAGGATATAGCCCACATATTCAGTTACAACTATGAAACGGAAGGGCAGTTTGCCAACATCATCCGTTCACATGGCTATAAGATTGGAAAGGTCGAGGACGGTTACCGACTGTTCAAGAATGGTGGCGATGCCGGGAATATATCGGATAATGAAATAAAATCTCATCTTTCAAAAGATAGTCAGAAGCGCAAAGACAGGGCAAAGCAACTTAAGGCTATCATCAAGAAATATAAGGCAGAGATAACTGAGGGAAAGTATCAAAGTCTCAATAATCCCGAAGTCTCAAAGTCTCATAAGAAAAAGCCGAAACTGCCAAAGCTCAACTCCGACATCAGGAAAATACTTGACAGTAACGGCAAGCCATTGAGCGAAGAACGTCAACACCAGATTCAGCAGCTGCTTGACATACTCAAAACCAGTTTCGGTATTGACGTATATTTCCAGAAAGACAAGAACGGTCAGGTTCGCGGCTATGGATTAGTGGACCACGCTGAAAAGATTGCATTCGACGGGAGTAAGGTGATGAAACTGGCGGAACTGATTGACTTCACACAAAAAACGGAGCGAAAGCCAAGTCCTCTCGACGTTTACCGCAGTCTCTTCTCCACTGAAATAATCAACGATGGAACGAAAGTCTGTGTACGCATACACACACACGCCGGTGCCACTTTTCAGAAACCTATCTCTGCAAGACAATCGGCATGGTATTACAATGCCAAGCCGGAGGACAAGGAGGATGTCGCACTGATGATTGCCTCAACCATGTTTGCTGAAGAGATTCTGATGGAATATCTAAGCCGGAAGCCAATTCAGAATTATCAAGCCAATATAAAATCCGTGTCAGCAGTAAAGCAGCGAGATGGAATAATGGCTCTGAGAATTATGATGAGTGATAGAATGTCAATGATGATACCGATGGATAGTCAAGACGAAAGTAATTATCGGCGACTATCCCCAAACGATAGTCAAGACTTTCTCAACAATCTTGCCGTCCATTACCTCATGCGAGAAGATGCTCGGTCAATCATTCAGCGTATCCGACAAAATACACAAACTCAGCTTGGAAACGGCAATCGCCCACTTCCACAACCCCAAAACTTCACCCCTCAAATTTCCACCGCCTTCTCCCTCAACTTCGCCAATGTCCTCTCATGCTTCAATGCCAATACAGATCGTGGAGAAAACCGAGAATGGGAAGTCGGCAACCACTTATACTATGAAGGCATAGATAATCACCTGTCTGAGTCCAAACTCTCAATGTAAAATCGGGAATTACTCTAATGACATTCTTTATATTTCTCTTACTTTAAATAATTCAAAATAAGATCTAATCCCGTTTCTCTCTTGAATTTTGGAGAGAAACGGGATTAGGCATTAAACGAGATTGGGATTTATTTGTAAGAATCCTCAACTCCACGTTGATATCCTAATGCATACGCCGCGTGGGGACTCTTATGGCGTACGGTTCCAGCTTGACTTTTGGGAAGTGAATCCAGATCCAAATCTATCTGTTCCTTTCTTACTAAACCATCAGCATAACCTTTTTCATAGGCACATCCTGCACAATGATGACGTCCGTCGCCACCTTGATCATCTGGTAAACTTTCAAACATAGGGTCGTGTCTATGTTCTTTATCACAAATACTATTATTCATAATTATTTTTATTTAGGTATAATGAATCTAATTCGGTTTATTTAGTCCAGTTCAACACGATTTATTTGAGTTGAAATGGGTGTTGGCGCGAGGTCGGTTGACGCCGCGTTGACACAGAGTGAAATTAAAAATTGCAAGTAACTGAATTTCAATCACTTGCAATTTTATGGGGTGCCCAGAACAGGACTCGAACCTGCACGCCTCTCAGCACTCGCACCTGAAACGAGCGCGTCTACCATTCCGCCACCTGGGCTTTGCTGTCGGTATGTGCCGAATCTTGATTCGGCTGTCTGCCGTATTGCGAGTGCAAATTTACACGGTTTTTTTGAATTAGCCAAATTTTTTTGTGCTAAAATTTGATTTTAACACTTATTTCTAAGAAAGGGCACGAAGATGAGGTGGTGTTTCTGCGAAAGGGGATGAGGAGAGTGGGGGAGAAAGTGAGGTTTTTGATTTATAAAGGTGGAATGCGGGTGGGGGATATGTTGTTTTTGGGGATTCGCTCGTTTATTAGTTGGGCCTTCGCTCGCGTTTTGGGGGCTAAGGGCAATTTATAGGAAGGGATTTGGGATTAATTGTAAGGTTTGAATGATAATGTTTGAATGATATGGAGGTTATTGACGCTATTAATGAGTGGCTTTGGGGCTACGTGTTGATTGGGCTTTTGTTGGCGGCGGCTGTGTGGTTTACGTTTAAAACACGCGGCGTGCAGTTTCGCATGTTTAAGGAAATGATTTGGTTGCTTGCAACCTCTGGGAAAATGGAATCTGACGGTAGCTCAGGAGACGGGACATTGGAATCTGACGATTCCTCGTCCCGAGGGGGAAGCATTTCGGGTGACGGGACATTGGAAGCTGGCGCTTCCTCGTCCCCTGCGGGGGAGGATAGTCGGAGGGAGGAGAGCATGGGCAGCGGGAAGCTGGGGGAGGAGACGGACGAAGGGATGATGAGGAGGGAGGAGACGACCGGGGAGGAGAGCCGGGAGAGGCGGAGGGATGAGGCGAAGGGGGTGAGCTCGTTTCAGGCGTTTGCGGTGTCGATCGCGTCGAGGGTCGGGACGGGGAACCTGGCGGGGGTCGCGACGGCGATTGCCGTCGGGGGCGCGGGGGCAGTGTTCTGGATGTGGGTGATCGCGTTGCTCGGGTCGGCGTCGGCGTTCGTGGAATCGACACTGGCTCAGCTGTATAAGGTGCCGGGGAAGAACTCGTTTATGGGCGGTCCGGCGTATTATATACAGAAAGGACTCGGGAAGCGATGGTGGGCCGTGACGTTCGCCGTGCTCATCACGATCACGTTCGGGTTGGCGTTCAATTCTGTGCAGTCAAACACGATGACGGCCGCGGCACAAGTGTCGTTCGGTTGGGATCCGATGATCGTCGGCATCGTCATCACCGCGCTCACGCTCGTCGTGATTTTCGGCGGCATACACCGCATTTCGCGCTTCAGCGAGATAGTTGTGCCGATTATGGCAATCGCTTACATCCTCCTGGCTATCACGGTGATAGGTATGAACATCGGGAAGTTGCCCGAAGTATTCGCACTCATTTTCCGCGAGGCGTTCACGGGGAGTGCCGCGCTTGGCGGGGGCATGGGTAGCGCGCTGATGATGGGCATCAAACGCGGACTCTTCAGCAACGAGGCCGGCGAAGGTTCGGCACCGAACGTGGCGGCCACGGCGGCAGTCAGCCACCCTGTAAAACAGGGACTTATGCAGACGTTTGCCGTGTTTACGGATACGCTGCTCATCTGCACGTGCACCGCGCTGATCATACTGTTTAGCGGGGTGTTGGGCAACGGAGAGAGCGGTATCGCGCTCACGCAGTCGGCCTTGGAGGCTGAGGTGGGGACGATAGGGTCGACGTTCGTGGCTGTGGCGGTGTTTTTGTTTGCTTTTACGAGTATTGTGTCGAATTATTACTATGGGGAGGTTAATTTGCTGTTTATCAGTCGGGAGAAGAGATGGTTAGTGCCGGCGTATAGGGTGATTGTCGGTGCGGTGGTGCTGATCGGGGCAGAGACGTCGCTGGAGGCCGTTTGGGCGTCGGCGGATGTTTGTATGGGGTTGATGACGCTGTGTAATTTGTTGGCTATATTTGCGTTAGGGAAATATGCTTTTGCGCTGTTGGGGGATTATTGTCGGCAGCTTAAGGAGGGGAGGAATCCGGTTTATAAGAGTAGTACTATACCGGAGATTGCTGATGAAACGGAATGCTGGGGATAGTGGGTGCTTCGGGGTTGGAAGTTAGTTTTTGCTCGCGTGGGCGCACGGGGGACCGTGCTTGCTACCTAACAGGTGCTTCTGGGGCGCCTGAAGACGCCTCACCGAACCAGGACTCGGTGTGCTCCGCTACATGCCAAAGGCATGTCCCTACGTTGAGGCGGCACCAGGTGCTCGGTGGACGCGAAGAATCGCGTCCCTACTGTGCGAAAAATCGCGTCCCTACTGTGACACGGTAAGTGCCTTACGATGCGGAGGGCGGTGCTTCGGGGAGGCGCGGGGGCGCGCCTCTTCCCAGTCAGCTGTGCGGTGCGGGGCAGCCGCTGGGGTTAGGTGAGGCGGAAGGAGCGGCGATGGAGGGGGGTGGGGCCGAGGCGGAGGATGGCCTCGCGGTGGGCTTTCGTGGGGTAGCCCTTGTTTACCTCCCAGGCGTAGCCGGGGTATTCGGCGGCGAGACGGTCCATTAATTCGTCACGGTGAGTTTTGGCGAGGATAGAGGCTGCGGCGATCGACATGTAGGTCGCGTCGCCCTTCACCACCGTCGTGTGGGGGATGTCGCCGTAAGGGCGGAAACGGTTGCCGTCTACGAGGATGTGTTGCGGACGCACCGAGAGGGCGTCGAGGGCGCGGTGCATACCGGTGATCGAGGCCTGGAGTATGTTTATTTCGTCGATTTCTTCGGGGGAGACCATCACTACGGCCCAGGCGAGAGCGTTTGCCTCGATGTAGGGGCGCAGTTTGGCTCGCTTTTTTTCGGAGAGTTGTTTGCTGTCGTTGAGCTCTTCGCACTGGAAATCGGGTGGGAGGATTACTGCGGCGCAGCTTACGGGGCCGCACAAGCAGCCTCGGCCGGCTTCGTCGCAGCCGGCTTCTATCACGTCCTTATGTAAAAATGGTTTTAGCAATTTATTTATCTCTTGTGATGATGTAGGTGAAGATGTCGCGGAGGGAGGTTTTCCAGGGGGAGTCGGGGTAGGGGGCGAGCAGAGCGTCAGCCTCCTTCTGCATGCGGCGCATACGCTCATACGCATACTCGATGCCGCCATAACGCTTCGCAAACGCTATCAGCAGCTCTATCTCCTCATTCGAAAGATCGCCACGGCAAATCAGCGCCTTCATCTCCTCAGCCTCGGGGGCCGGAGCCGTAGCCAACGCATACAGCAGCGGAAGCGTCACCTTACCCTCCCGCAAATCATTGCCCGTAGGCTTGCCAATCAACGTATTATCCGAATAATCGAAAATATCATCCTTAATCTGAAAACAAAGCCCGAGCATCTCCGCGAAATCCACCAGCGGCCCATACTCCTCAGGCGTAGCGCCAGCCGTCTCGGCACCCATCTTCGCGCAATTCCGGAAAAGCGACGCCGTCTTCTTACGGATCATGCCGAAATAACTCCCCTCATCGAAATGATGGTCGCGCGCATTGCAGATCTGGTCTATCTCCCCCAGCGAGAGCTCCTTGCCCAAGTCGGAGAGAGCCGAGATAATCGCGATATTACCCGTGCGGATGCCCGCCGCCAGCGCGTTCGACACAAAAAAGTCGCCCACCAACACCGCGATATGATTGCCCCAGAGAGCATTCACAGTGGCCTTGCCGCGCCGCAGCGTAGTTTCATCCACCACATCATCATGAATCAGCGACGCATTATGCAGCATCTCGAGAGCCGCCCCCGCGTGGAGCACATGCTCATTGACATTGCCAAAAAGCCCTGCGCTCAGAATCACCATAATTGGCCGTATCTGCTTCCCCTTGACTGTGAGGTAATTAGACACAACCTGATTCATCAGCTCATTGTCCGTGTGCAATGCCTGATGTATGATGGCGTTCATTTCCGCGAGCTCTTTTTCAAGACGGCTCTGTATTACTGTCAACTTATCCATATTCCAAATTCAACTGCAAAATTAATAAATTCTCTCCAACTTATTATTATTTCCAGTGGAATTTGTTAACTTAGCGGAAAATTTACGCCCCCGCGGCACTCCTCACCCTTAACTCAAGCAAGAAAAAATGAAAGAAAACCGCCTTTTCCTCCTCGACGCCTTCGCCCTAATCTTCAGGGCCTACTACGCGCTCATAAAAATGCCCCGCCTCACACAAGGCGGCTTCAACACCTCCGCCATCTTCGGCTTCGTCAACACCCTCGAAGAGATACTCCGCAAGGAGCGCCCCTCCCACATAGCCGTCTGCTTCGACCCCCAGGGCCCCACATTCCGCTCCGAAGCCGACGCCTCCTACAAAGCCGAACGCGAATCGATGCCCGAAGACATCCGCCAATCCGTGCCCATCATCAAAGAGATCATCAAAGCCTACAACATACCCATCCTCCAGGCCGACGGCTTCGAAGCCGACGACGTGATCGGCACAATGGCCAAACGCGCTGAAAAAGAGGGCTTCACAACCTACATGATGACCCCCGACAAAGACTTCGGACAGCTCGTGAGCCCCAACGTGCTCCAATACAAACCCTCCTACCGCGGCCAAGACTTCGAACTGCGCGGCGAAGAGGAAGTGTGCGCTCGCTACGGCATACAAAACACCCGCCAGGTGATCGACCTCCTCGCACTCATGGGCGACAAAATCGACAACATCCCCGGCTGCCCCGGCGTAGGCGAAAAAACAGCCGTAAAACTCATACAAGACTTCGGCAGCGTCGATGAGCTCCTCGCCAACACCGACCGCCTCAAAGGCGCCCTCAAAAAGAAAATAGAGGAGAACGCCCAGCAGATACGCGACTCCTACTTCCTCGCCACAATCCGCACCGACGTGCCCCTCGAAGAGCAACCCGACGACCTGCGCCGCCGCCCCGAAGACCGCGAAAAACTCTTCGCCATCTTCAAAGAACTCGAATTCCGCACCCTCCGCGACCGCGTATCCCGCCGCCTCTCAGAAGAAACCCAAGCCGAAACGCCAGCCGCGAAAGCGGCCCCAGGCGCCTTCCCCGCCTCCCTCTTCGATGAAGACGAGACGAAATCCACAATCCCCGAAATGCAGACAGCCGCCTCACGCCCCATGTCATGGAGCATCATCGCTACAAAAGCCGAGGCCCAGCAGCTCTCCGACCGCTCGCTCGCGGCCGGCTCATGCGGCATCTGCTTCGTGGCCGACGGCGAAAACGACATGACAGCCTCCATCCGAGGCCTCGCCATCGCTCTCTCCGACACCGAAGCCGCCTACATCGCCGCCGACAACACCGACGCCCTCGCCGTGGCCCTCGACATCATGGCACGCGCCGACATTCTCAAAATCACATCCCAAGCCAAACGCGACTACGTGCTGGCTCATCGCCTGCGCACCGACGACGCCCCCGCGCTCCTCAACTACTACGACGTGGAGCTCGCCCACTACCTCCTCCAGCCCGAAATGCGCCACTCGCTCGACACCCTCTCACCCCTCTACCTCGACTATACCCCCCTCCCCGCGCCGCAGCTCACAGCCAAAAAGGGCTCCAAGACACCCGTGGCCACACCCGAAGCCATCGCCGAATGGGCCTGCGAAGAGGCCGCCATCGTGATGCGCCTCGCCCCCCTGCTCCGCAAGGAGATAGCCGACGAAGGTATGGAGCGCCTCCTCGCCGACGTTGAGCTCCCCCTCGCCACAGTGCTCGCCGAAATGGAGATAGCCGGAGTGCGCATCGACGTCACAGCCCTCAACGAAGCCGCCCGCGAGCTCGAAAGCCGCCTCGCCGACCTCGAACAGGAGATCTACACCCTCGCCGGCGAAGAATTCAACGTCGGTTCACCCGCGAAAGTGGGCGAAATTCTCTTCGAAAAGCTCCAGCTCGACCCCAAAGCCAAGAAAACCAAAACCGGCCAATACTCCACGAGCGAAGACATCCTCGAAAAGGTGGCCCACAAGAATCCCATCGTTGGCAAAATCCTGGAATACCGCCAGTTGAAGAAACTCCTCAACACCTACCTCCTCGCCCTCCCCGCAGCCATCAACCCGGCCACGGGAAAGGTGCACACCGTCTACAACCAGACCGTCACCGCCACAGGTCGCATCTCCTCCTCGGCCCCCAACCTCCAGAACATACCCGTGCGCGAAGACCAAGGTCGCGAAATACGCCGCGCCTTCATAGCCGACAAAGACCACCTCTTCCTCTCGGCCGACTACTCCCAGATCGAACTCCGCCTCGTGGCCGATTTCGCCAACGACCAGACGATGCTCGACGCCTTCCACAACGGCGACGACATCCACGCCATCACAGCCGCCAAAATCTACCACAAAAGCCCCGAAGACGTCACACCTGACGAACGCCGACACGCCAAAACGGCCAACTTCGGCATACTCTACGGCATCTCAGCCTTCGGTCTGGCCTCACGCCTCGGCATACCGCGCGGCGAAGCCAAAGACCTTATCGACAATTACTTCCTCACCTTCCCCACAATACATCGCTACATGAGCCAGGCCGTCGAAGCCGCACGCGAGCAGGGCTACGTCTCCACCCAGATGGGCCGCAAACGCCGCCTCCCCGACATCAACAGCAAAAACCCCGTGGTGAGAGGCTACGCCGAGCGCAACGCCATCAACGCCCCCATACAGGGCGCGGCAGCCGACATAATAAAGGTGGCCATGGTAGACATCTACCGCCAGCTCAAGGAGAAAGGTCTCAAATCGAAAATGATAATGCAAGTGCACGACGAGCTGAACTTCGACGTGGTGCCCTCGGAGCTCCCCGAGGTGCAGGAAATCGTAGTGAAAGGAATGGAAAACGCCTACAAAGGGAAAGTGCGGCTCACAGCCTCATGCGGCGTGGCCGAGAATTGGCTCGACGCTCACTGATAGAGCGGCTCGTTGATAAAGATGCTCACTGATAGAGCGGCGTTAGACGCTCTATAAACTGTTTCCAGGAGAGGGTGTTGCTGAACGTTGCAAACGCCCTCTCTCCCATCCTTGTCCGCAGCTCAGGGTCGCCCCCGAGCTTACGCATAGCCTCGGCAAGCTTGGCCGGATTGCCCGGGTTTACGAAAAAGCCCTCGCGCCCGTCGGTCACATACTCCGGCTGGGCCCCGTTGGCCGTGCACACCTGCGGCCGCCCCGAGAGCATATACTCTATGTTTGCCAGCCCGAAAGCCTCCTCCTTCACGGAGGGGAGCACACCGAAATCCGACTCCCTGATCAGCTGCATCGGCGAGTCGGTATGCTTGCGCCAGTCTATCATCTCCATCACCCCGCGACTGATGGCCCTGCGCCGCATCTTGTCTACATAGTCCGACGCTCCGCTCCCCACAATGCGGAGCCTTATCCGGCTCCCTTTCAGCATACTGAGCGCGTCGATGAGCGTCTCGATACCCTTCCCGGGCACCAACGGCCCATGAAACATGGCCGTCACAGGCCCCTTCTCCTCCTTCGGGCGCGGAGGGTCGAGGGGCAGATTGAGGCTGTTGTGTATCACGTGGAGCTTCTCTGCCGGAAAGGGAAGCTCCCGCCCGTGCCACGAAGAGAGAAACCGCTGCCTGGCCAGCTCCGACACGAATATCATCGCGTCGAGATTGCGGTAGATGCGCCTGAAGAGCCATGTGTCTACCCCGCGCTCCACCTTATGCCGCGTCATCACCACCTTCACATCCTTGCGCCCCGCAATCTTGCGCGCAAGCAGAGCCGTGAAAGCGTTGCGGAAACCATGAGCGTGAATCGTCACCGTCCCCATGGGGCGGCTCGCGATCTCGCGGGCCAGCATCTTGGCCGACCCGAAATCAAAAATCCCCCAGAGCGGGGCATGCAAAAGCGGAATCCCCTCCTTCTCGAAGAGGGAATCCACCGCTTTGGCGTCGATCGTGAAGGCCATCACATCCCAGCCCTCGGCCTTGTAATGGCGGCAAATGTCGAGGGCATAGCGCGCTATGCCCCCCCAGCGGTTGTCGGTGAGAATATGTATCAGCGTATGGTTCAATTCGAAGCCGAAATCATGACCTTGATATCCACCGAAGGGAGATTCAGGCAAGAAGCCACGAGCTTATCCACGAGCTTGCCGCGGTAAGTCACTATGCCCTCCTGCATTCCGGGGGTAGTGGCGATCATCCCCTCCGGGCCCCCCTTGAGCTGCATCTCGTCGAAGAAATTCACAAGCACGTTCGAAAGAGCCATCGCCACAGTGCGCGGCACTGAGATCGAAGGGTGCGTCTCGTTGAAATCGAGCACGTAAACGGAGTCTTTCAGCGCAGGCGAGAGATTCTTCGGAAATTCAAACGGGCGCGTGCAGTCGGCAATGAAGATCACGTCGGCCGATTTCACCTTGTTGAAGAGCACACGCGGATGTATCGCGTTGGTGCAGAGATGCTCGCCGCATATCTCGCGGGCCATCTGGAGCTGCGAGATGTCGTTGTTCATCAGCGTCACGTAAGCCCCCGCGGCCATGGCGGCTTTCGCGGCCGAGTAAGCCACTGTGCCGTCGCCGATTATGAGCACCTCACAAGGGTTGAGCCCGGCCACACCGGCTAATAGCACACCCTTGCCGCCGCCTACATACGAAAGAAACTCCTGGGCATAAATCACGGCCCCGCGTCCGTCGATCTCATCGATAATGTCGGCAAACACCTGGTCGTCGTTATGGCTCACCATATTGTCGAGACATCCGGCCGTGATGCGCATGTCGAGCAAGGCCTTGATAGTGGCCGCCTCGAAAAGGGGCTCGCCCGTCATGGTGAGCAGCAGGGTGCCCCGGCGCATCTTCTTGATGTCGCGGGCCATGAGCGGCTGGTAGGAGAGCACCACGTCGGCTCTGAGAGCCTCCTGGCGTGTGCCGATCTCCACCCCGAATTCGGCATAGGCCGCGTCGGGAAAACTGATGTCGGTGGCCGCCCCCTGCTCCATGATTACCTTGAATCCGGCCGAAGTGAGCAGCCCGCACCCCTCCGGAGTGAGAAGGAATCGTGTCTCGTCGGTGTTGCTGTCGTTGGCGACGAGGCCGATCTTAATTGACTTGCCATCCTTCTCTGTCGGGGAGGGCATCGGGAGAGGCTCAAGCTCTATTGTGGTCTTGATTTCATGCTCTATCATGGTGATATGATGTCTATGGTTAATACTTCGTAATCATCAAAAATAATTTCAAAAAATCTATTTTTACGATTACTTGGACGCAAAATTAACAATTAAGGTTGAAATAACCAAGCGAACGCCGTGAGAAAATCGGCTATGTTGCCATCAATCTGGCGGCGGTCTTCGAGCGAGTCGCCCTGCCAGCGGTGGGCCGCGCGGCTGTAGAAGGGCTCGCGCAGGGCCAATTGGGCGGCTATCGTCTGGCGAATCTCCTCGTCAGATTTCCCCGCCAAGAGGGGCCGCTTCTCCCGCTTGCGAATCAGGCGCGAGAAGAGGCAAGGCTCGCTCGCCTGCAGCCAGATGGTGGTGCCGTGACCGTTCATAAATTCCACATTGTCGAAGAAGCAGGGTGTGCCCCCTCCGCAGGCCACTATGCAATCCCTCATCCCGGCCGTCTCCTTCAGCATCTCGCGCTCCATCTCGCGGAAGCGGCCCTCGCCGTGGCGGTCGAAAATCTCGCGCACGGTGGCCCCGTGCCGCTCCTCGATGGCATGGTCGAGGTCGACGAAACGCAACCCCTTCGCGGCTGCCAAGGCGCGCCCGAAGGTGGTCTTGCCGCAGCCCATATATCCAATAATATAAATCGGTTTCATAATTCCTTTATCATTTGTTTCTCAGTCTGTTTCTTCTCCTCCTCGGCAAGGATGCGCCGCTGCCGCTGCCGCTGGTCGGCTATCACGGGGTCGATGTAGTGAGGCCGCTCGCCGGCAAACGATTCCCTGATAGCCTCCGCCGTCTGGGCCGCACGCCTTTCGATCGCGCTGTCGGGCAGATGCGGCGCATACACGTTGTAGAAGGTCTGCCGCCTCAGCGCGGGGGCGAGCGGCTCGGTCAGTTCGTCGGGCACCACCCTCAGAAACCCTACCGTCCGCGGCCTCTCGCTCTCGGCGTTGGCCGCCACGATGTCGAGAATCATCAGCTTCTTGAAGGGAATCATCCCCGCGCTCCCGGCCATCTGCCGCAGGTTGATAGTCAGCGAGTCGCCACCTGGCAACCCTGGCAGCGTCACCCTCGAATGGCGCAGCGTGGGGGTGCCGTCGCGCTGGGCGTAGAGCTCGCGCAAGGCCGCCGCCAAGGGCAGGGGAGTGGTGTCGGCGTCGGCCGCCACACGCGTGAAGGCATAGGCGCCGTAGGCCACGTCGGCCGGTCGCGCAATCGTCGGTATCCCTCTCTCCCCCTGCTTCATGAGATTCACCACATACTCCGGCGTGGCCAGATACGACACGTCGATTATCGCCCCCCGCTCATTCTTGCCGAGCATCTGCTGTGCATACCATAGCGGGAAGGTGAAATTGTCGCCGTAGGTGAAGATCACGTCATCTTCTGCCCCGGCCAACATGTTCGAGGCGAAAGCGGCCGTCTCGAAGCGACCGCTGCGGTCGTGGTCGGGCCAATTCTCCACGGCGAGTATCCCCACGGCCGCCGCGGCTATCACGCCCCCTCCGATCCATCCCTTCCGGCTGCTCTTCAACGCCTTGCGGAGCCAAATCACGGCCGCCGCCGCCCCATAGCCCACCCACACCGAGAAGGCCATGAACGAACCGATGAATGCATAGTCGCGCTCGCGCGGCTCGTCGGGCGTCTGGTTGAGGTATACCACGATCGCCAGCCCCGTCATCAGGAAGAAGAGCGCCACTATAGCCTCCTGCCGCCTCCCCTCTCTCCCTCGGCGCATCAGGAAGATGAAGCCGGCTATCCCCAAGAGCAGCGGCAGCGCGAAATAGCGATGACTCTCGCTCCCCGCGAAATTCCACACAAGATAGCGGAAATACATCCACCCCACCTGATACGTCACGAAATACCGCAGATTCTGCCCGTATGTGGGCCGCTCCCCGAAGGCCTCCTCGCGCGCCCCGAAGGGTAGCATCCGGGTAGTGGGTCGCCCCAGTGAGTCGAGTGCCGTGGAGATGGCCACTCGCTTCATCGTCTCTTTCGTCATCCCGGCCCAGTCGGCGTAAGCCTCTATATGCGATGCCCGGGCCGACGTGATACGCGGCAGCCACATGTTGAGCTCGGGCGTCATGCGCTGGTGAAAACGGTAGTCGGCCGTCAGATATCCCTCGCCGCGCTCCTCTATCGCGCTGTTGCTCAGCGAGTCGGCCGCCGTGAGCATCCCGCTGCGGTTGGCTATACGCGCCCCCGGCATCGTGGGCACTACGATCGCGTGCTCCGCTTCGAGGGCGTAGCGCGAATAGTCGGGCAGCGAACGCCCCTCGATCCATCTCTCCTGATACATCGGCCGGCTGTAAGGCGTGGCTCCGTAGATCAACGGCGCGCCGCCATATTGCTCGCGGGCCACGTAACGGCGCAGCGCGAAGATATCGCCTGGCGCCCCCTCGTTGATAGGGGGTGAGGCCGCTCCGCGAATCAGAATCACGGCGATGGCCGAATATCCCACACACGTCATAGCCCCCATCCAGAGAGCCGTGAGCAGCCGGCCGCTTCCCCATCTCCCCGCCGCCCAGATGGCCGCTATGAAGATGGCCGTGGCCGCGGCGGCAAAGCCTATCACGCCGCTCATGTAGGGCCAGCCGAGACTGTTTACGGCCCAGAGCTCGCAATAAGATGCCAAGGCGAGCGACCCGCTCATCAGCGCGGTGAGCGTAACGCCCACGATGGCGCACCCCACGGCAATCGCCCCCCAGGCCTGCCACGTGGCCCCCGCCCTGGGATGCCGCCTGTAGAGATAGATAAGCGCCAACACCGGTATGATGAGCAGATTCAGCTGATGCACCCCGATCGAGAGCCCCAACACGTAGGCCGTCAGCACGTAAAGTCGCCGTCGCCGCGCCGTGTCGGTCGCGCTCTCGGCCTTCAGCATGAGCCAGAGCGTGAAGGCCGTGAGAAAGGCGGAGAAGGCATACACCTCCGCCTCCACGGCCGAAAACCATGTGGAGTCGAGAAAGGTAAACGTCAGTCCCCCCGTGGCGGCCGCCAATGCGCAGAGGCCGCTTCGCCGCCTGAGCAATCCCTGCGCGAGGCGGAAAATCAGCAGCGAGAGAAACCCCGCCGCCAAGGCCGTGAGCAGCCCGCTGCAGGCGTTTATCACCAGGGCGTGCATCGCTCGCGGAAAGGGAATCGTGGCCGCCCTCATGGCGAGCATCCAGAAAGGATTGCCTGGCGGATGCCCTATCTGCATCGTGGAGGCCGTGAGCACATACTCGGGGCAGTCCCAGTAAGATACGTCGGGGTCACACGTGAGCCAATACGTGGCCAAAGCCACGAGCGTCACGGCCGCGGCCGTGAGCCGTCGGCATAGAGTGATATGTTGAGGTTCGAATATTTTCATCGTCAAAAAAATCGCGAAGGCACGAAGTGCCAATTTGCAGCGCAAAATTACGAAAAAAAAGCGAGAAGGAAGAGTCTCGCCGACTATTCCTTCTCTTCACACTCATTACTTTTGTAAATCAAATCATTTGAACATTGAAAAAACTCATAGTCGCGCTGCTTTCACAAGCTGCGAATACAACTGATGATTCGCCACGACGGGGAGCCGCAGCGATTTTTTCAACTGCAAAATTAATGATTTGATAGCGTTTCACAAAATTTTTCATCGAAATTTTGCAAAAAAGCCCCCAAAATCTCCTCCCGAGCCCCGGAAACGCCCTCCGGAAACGCCCGTCAGCGCGTTATTCCCTTGTCGATCATGCGCCGCTTCACCTGCATCCTCACCCACGTAGGCGTCACCCCCACGAAGAAGATCGCAAGCCGGTTCACAAGCCCGTTGACGTACTGCTGCCTCCCCTTGAACAACCGCTTCAAAGCCTTCTCGGCGAAGCGGTCGGGCTCCGCTATGGCCCCGATGGCCAAGGCGAGCCGCTTCAGATTCTCCGGAAGCCCGAAAAGGTCGGTCGCGATCCCCCCGGGGCACGCCGTCATCACATTCCCCGGCAGGTCGTGGGTGTCATAATGCAGCGAGCGCGTCAGCACCCTCACGTAAGCCTTCGTGGCCGCGTAGAGCGAGAGCCCCGGCATCGGCATCCAGCACGACATCGACGACATATTCAGCAGCCAACGCTCCCTGCCGCCGGCCTCCATCTTGCGCGCCATCCATCGCGAAAGCAGCGTCACGGCCCTCACGTGAAGGTCTACGAACGCCTCCGTCTTCTTCTCCCCCACGGCCATGAGCGTATTGAAAGAGAAGATACCGGCGTTGTTGATCAGTATGTCGGGGTCGATGCGGTAGGCGTCGCAGAAAATCTCGATCTGCGCCAAAAACGTGGGCTGCGTGAGGTCGAGGCAGAGAAGCTTCACCGGCGCGTCGGGCCATTGGCTGGAGAGCAGGTCACGCGCCGCCGAGAGCCGCTGATAGTTGAGGTCGATCATCACCAGTCCGCACCCCCTCCTGGCCAACGCCTTGCAGAATGAGAGACCTATCCCTCCCGCGGCCCCGGTCACAATGGCCCAGCTCCCCGAAAGATTATCATACTTTCCCATCGCGCTCACGTATTTTCTTGATTTCCTTCAGAATGGGCTTCGGCAGCGAGTCGAGATGCTTGTGGCAGGCCATCTCGCGCGAATACATGCGGGCTATGCAATAGTTCACGTGGTCGCAGCCGCAGCGATGGCCCTTTTCCTCGCGCATACGGTTTACGAAATCTGGCTCGTTGAGCAGCGCGCGCCCCATCTGCACGAACTCAAACCCCTCGTCGTCGATCACCTTGTCGGCGTTCGCGCGGCTCACCACGCCCCCCACATACACGAGCGGCATCTTCAGTTCGCGTCGAAACACCCTCGAATCTTCCAAAAAGAAGAGCTCCTTGAAGGGCACCGACGGAATCATCATCTTCCCCACCATCCTTACGCCATATTTCAGCCACCACTGCCGCATGTAGTAGGTCATCGAATACACGGGCATCTCCCCGCGCATCACATACATCGGGGCCTTGCTCACGAAGCCCCCCGAAAGCACGAGCGCGTGCGCCCCGAGCCGCTCCAGTTCGCGCCCCACTTCGAGACACTCCTCCAGCTCCATCCCCCCCTTGAAACCGTCGCGCGTGTTCACTTTCACCAATACCCCCATGTCGCTCCCGGCCGCCTTCATCACCTCCTCCATACATTCGCGCATGAAGCGCATGCGGTTGTCGAGGCTGCCGCCATATTCGTCGCGGCGGCGGTTGGTGTAAGGCGAGAGAAACTGCGATATGAGATAGCCGTGGCCGGCGTGCACCTCCACACAGTCGAACCCCGCGTCGCGGGCCGTACGCACAGCCTCGCCAAACTGCCGGGCCATCCCCTTCAGTTCATCGCGCCTCAATCCGCGCACTATGGTAGGCGAGTAGAGGTTGAACCCCGTCGAAGCCCCCACGGGCACTCCCCCCGCCGTGGCTATGTGGGTCATGTTGCCGCAATGCCCAATCTGGATCGAGGCCTTTGCCCCGTAGCCGTGAATGCCGTCGGTTATCTCGCGCAGCGGCGCCACGATCTCCGGGCGCAGCCAGAGCTGGGTCTTGAAAGAGAGAGCCGAGCGGCATATTCCGGCATAGGCGAGGGTAGTCATCCCCACGCCCCCCTTCGCCACGCTCAGATGATAATCGCGCAGCTCAGGCGTAGGGTTGTTGTCGCGCCCCATCCCCTCGAAGGCAGCCGAGCGTATGGTGCGGTTGCGCAGGGTCACGGGGCCAATATTTGCAGGTGTGAATAAGCTCATAATCAATAGATAAAAGGAATGATATATTTCCGATGAAGCTGCTCATACTCCTCTCCGAAGCGCTCGCAATATTTGCGATGCAGCGAGCGCGCCCGGGGCGCGAGATTGGCAAACGTCCAGAGCGCGAACACAGCCCCCGCCACCGACCACGTCAGCACCGCGAAACCCGTCCACTCCACAAACTCGCCGAAATAATTCGCCCCCGTCACCCACCGGTAAAGTCCACGACGCGGAATATAATGGCGCGTATCCCCCGGGCGGCGCAGCGAGCGTATCACATGGTCGGAATAGATGTTTATCCCCATCCCCGCGAGGAAAATCACTGTCCCTAAGATGAATAGCGGCGAGTAGAGCCACGCAGCCGAGTAAAAGCCCGCAGGAGCCAAATGGAAGAGCCAGCCCCCGATCATATAAGCGTTGATAGTGTTGAAAATCATCCCCATCAGCGTGATAGCTAAGGGCATGCGGCTCTTGCCCCGCATCAGCAGCGGGAAGATGAACGTGCGCTGAAAATAATGCAGCATGAAGAGCGAGGCCATCACGCAAGGCGCGGCCTCGGCGCGGCGCGGGCTCGTGGCCCAGATCAGGGACATGGCCGCGAAGGCAGGCAGCTCCATCAGAATCCACCCCGCCTTGTTGGGCAGCGAAGGACCCCAGCGGCGGTCGTAGGTCATGCCATAGGCGGCATCCACACGCTGCAGGGCGATGAAGACGATCACGGCGAGCACAGCCATCGAGCCCACCACCGCCTCATAGAGGTCAGGATTAAAAATATTCATAGTTGTGGCGTATTACGGTGCAAAATTAATAAAAAAATCGTTAACTTTGCGGAATGAAAGATCTGCTCATGTTTATCAGGCGTTTCGCGCGCCCGTATAGATGGAATGTGGTGCTGAGCGTGGTGTTCAATTTCCTCACCACCTTCTTCACCCTCTTCTCCTTCGCCTTCATCATGCCGATTCTGCGTATCCTCTTCCAGATCGACACCACCGTCTACACCTATATGCCATGGGGCTCCGGCAGCCTCCACGACGTGGCGATGAACAATTTCTACTGGTATGTCACCACCCTCATCTCCGCCCACGGAGCCTCCCTGACACTCGCCCTGATGTGCGTGTTTCTCATCATAGGCACCTTCCTCAAGGTGATCACGGCCTATCTGAGCGACTTCTTCATGATCCCGCTGCGCAACGGCGTGGTGCGCGACATCCGCGACGCCCTCTATCGCAAGATCGTCTCCCTCCCCATCGGCTTCTACACCCACGAGCGCAAGGGCGACATCATGAGCCGCCTCAGCGGCGACGTCACCGAGATCGAAGTCTCCGTGGCGGCCAGCCTCGCGGCCCTCGTCAAGCAGCCCATCATGATAATCGGTTGCCTCGCCATGATGCTCGTGATCAGCTGGCGCCTCACCCTCTTCGTCTTCATCCTCCTCCCCATAGCCGGCTGGATAATGGGCAAAGTGGGCAAATCGCTCAAAGCCACCTCCCTGCGCGCCCAGCAGCTGCTCGGCACCATCCTCTCCACCACCGAAGAGACCATCGGCGGCCTGCGCGTGGTGAAGGCCTTCAACGCCGAGCGCCAGATGGAGCGCATGTTCGGCGCGGAGACGGGCGAATTCTACGCCGTCAGCAACGCCATGCAACGCCGCTACGCCTTGGCCCACCCCATGAGCGAATTTCTCGGCACGATAGCCATCTGCATCGTGCTCTGGTTTGGCGGCACCCTCATCCTCGGCGGCACCTCCTCTATCGACGCCTCCAGCTTCATCTACTATATGGTGATCTTCTACAGCATCATCAACCCCGCGAAAGACCTCTCGAAAGTGGGCTACACCATCCAGAAAGGCCTCGCCGCCCTCCAGAGGGTCGACATGGTGATGGATGCCGAAAACCCCATACGCGACGCCGAGCGCCCCGTGGAGCTCACAGCCGAAGAGAGCAAGCGCGGCGGCATACGCTTCAGCGACGTCAGCTTCAGCTACGACGGCGAGCGCGACGTAGTGAGCGACGTCACTCTCGACATCCGCCCGGGCATGACGGTGGCCCTCGTCGGCCAGTCGGGCTCCGGCAAATCCACGCTCGTCGACCTTATCCCCCGCTTCTGGGATGTGCGTAAGGGTAGGGTGGAGGTCGACGGCCACGACGTGAAAGACTATCGCGTGAAAGACCTCCGCTCCCTCATGGGCAACGTAAATCAGGAGGCCATCCTCTTCAACGATACCTTCTTCAACAACATCGCCTTCGGCCACCCGGGCGCGACGATGGAGGAGGTGGTGGAGGCCGCCAAGATAGCCAACGCCTACGATTTCATCATGGCCACCCCCGAAGGCTTCAACACGATGGTGGGCGACCGCGGCGGCCGCCTCTCCGGCGGACAGCGTCAGCGCATCAGCATAGCCCGCGCCGTGCTCAAGAATCCCCCCGTGCTCATACTCGACGAGGCCACCTCGGCCCTCGACACCGAGAGCGAACGCCTTGTGCAGGAGGCCCTCGAACGCCTTATGCGCGACCGCACCACCATCGTCGTGGCCCATCGACTCTCCACAATCACCTCGGCCGACCTCATCTGCGTGATGCACGAAGGGCGCATCGTGGAGCGCGGCACCCACGACGAGCTCCTCGCCCTCGACGGCCACTACCGCCGCCTCGTAGACATGCAACAACTAAACAACCAATAAAATATGGAAAATAACGACGAAAAAGATCCCCGCGAAGCGGAAGGCGCCCCCTCCGAGACGCCGAAAAATCTCGACGAAGAATGGGCCGAAACCCTTCAGATCAACTATCAGACCCCACCCCCCATGCCGGAGCAGCCCCAGCAGCCGTCCATACCACAAAATCCCTACTACGGCCAGCCGAATCCCCACTTTGGCATCCAGCCCGGAGCTTCTGCTCCTCGTCCCCGGCCCCAGGAACGCGAACCAATGCCTCCTACTTACTTGGTGATGTCGGTGATAATCACCATACTCTGCTGCACCATCCCCGGCATCGTAGCCATCGTCTACAGCTCGCAGGTAAGCTCCCGCTACTACGTCGACGACATCGAAGGCGCGCGCCGCGCCTCCCGCAACGCCGAGATCTGGATCATCGTCTCCTTCGTCCTCGGCGTCCTCTCCGCCACCCTCTACCTCCCCCTCACATTTTTATGATTTCCTGTAGGGACGCGATTCTTCGCGTCCACCGCGTCAAGTGAGCAGAATAACGTTGGCTCCCAAAAATCCCGCCGTAACTTTGCATCGTCAAAACTTCCCTACTACGTCTGTAGGGATGAAAAAACTGCAAAAGTTATGTCACAAGAAACACAAATGCCAGGCGCAGCCACAACAGTAAGCTCCGCAGCAAATGCCACCGGCGGCATCGCCCCGGGCAACTTCATCGACACCGACATCGACGGTGAGCTCTTCCGCTTCAACTCCGACGACACCCCGCTCATGAACCTCATGCTCCGCGCAAAGAAAGTGAAAGTTCAGAGCCCCGAAGTGGAGCACTTCATGATCGACGAGCCCCGCTCCTCCGTCACCACCCAGGAAGACTGCGGCAAAAACAACCAGCCGCTCACACCCCTCTTCCTCTCTCCCATGGAGCAGATGACGCCGCGCACCAACTGCACCCTCCTCGTGAAGGGCGTCTCCGGCTACGATGCCGACAACAACCCCACCCCCGGGCAAAACCTCATGCTCTTCGTCACAGGGCGCGACTCCGCCACAGGCAACCCCATCGTGAGAGCCGTCAACGGTCCGCGCCCCAATGTGGGCGACGACACTCCGGTAGTCCCCTTCATCCCCAAAGGCACCGAGATCGTCATCCTCGCCAACTCCCTCTACGAGACCCAGAAGGAGGTTGACCCCGACCTCATCGTGCCCACCCCCAGCCGCGTCTATCTCCAGAAGCGCGGCATGAACCAGGTGGTGAGCGACTACTTCGAGAGCCAGAAGAAGCGTATCCCCTTCTCCAAGTCGATCATCGCCGAGCAGGCCATCGCCAACTTCAAAGTGCGCGGCAACCGCACCCTCTGGGCCGGACGCGCCGGCAAGTTCAAGATCTCCGTCGACAAGATGGGCATGCAGAACGTCTATACCACCGAAGGGATCCGCTGGCAGATCAAACGCGAGATGCAGGCCCCTGGCGAATGGAGCGTGGAGCACGTCATCGCCATGGCCAAGATGTTCTTCACGGGTGAAGATGTTCCCCGCTCGGCCATCCTCCTCGCCGGCAAGAACCTTCTCGAAGCCATCCAGCGCATCGACTATTCGAAGCACCCCGAGATCCAGATCTCCACGAAAGTCAACAGCATCGGCTGGACAGTGACCAACTTCCACACCGTCTTCGGCGACATCGAGATCAAGCGCGAACCCACCCTCGACAGCCTCGGCTGGAGCAACTCAGGCGCGCTTCTCGGCGAAAACCGTCTCGTCCACTACGTCTACTCCCCCGAACACTCCTTCTCCGATCGCGTAGAGGGCGAAGAGGCCAGCCGTTGCGGTGTGCTCATCTGGGACGCCCTCGCACTCAAAGGCACCTGCCACATCTGGATCGACGGCGAAGGCACACCCGCCGGCGAGGGCAGCGGCCGCTGGCAGCTCTGGGGGAGCGAAGAGGCTCCGGCAGCCTCCGAGTGCTACAACGGAGCTCTCTTCTATCTCATGAAAGATTGCCCCGGCATGTCGCCCCTCGCGCGCAGCGGCCAGCTCTGGCAGTGCAGCATCAGCGGCGACAAACTCACCTGGCAACCCGCGAAAGGAGAATGTTAACCTATCACACCAACCATCAACTTACAAATCACTATTACAATGGCAACACAGAAAGCAATCAAAACCACTGCTACGGGGTCGTCGGCACAAGCCGACACCCCCACCGCTCCCGTCACCTACATGGCCCCCGGCCTCATGGAGCTTCGCCTCATGCTTCGCGTCGGGGCAGCCTGGATACCCGTCACCTTCAAAGGGGGGCGCCGCGGCGGCTACGGCGACTACCAGGCCATCTTCACCACCTCCGATGCCGCCCTTCAATACATGATCGAGCAGAGTCCCGAATACAAGAGCCAGCGCATCAGCAAAGTAAAATAGCCCTCCCGAAGCGGAGTTAGGTAAAAAGCATTGTCCTCAATGCGTCAAGGCATGTTCCCGCGTCGTCAACGTCTGGAATTACCGTCGTCAACGTTTGGAATTACCGTCGTCAACGTAGGGACATGCCTTTGGCATGTAGCGGAGGTTTCCGTGTCTTTGTAGGGACGCTATACATA
Source organism: uncultured Sangeribacter sp. (assembly GCA_964525735.1). GTDB lineage: Bacteria > Bacteroidota > Bacteroidia > Bacteroidales > Muribaculaceae > Lepagella. The sequence goes on along the minus strand of CAZGJH010000003.1, from coordinate 41,169 downwards.
GCGTCCGCCAAAGCACCAGCCGCGTAGCACCTGTTAGGTAGAAAGCAAATAAGACAAAGGTGACTGAATTTTGGTTCAGTCACCTTTGTCTTATAGTGAAGAAATATTGCTATTTCTTGTTCGGATTGAATTCAGATATGCTTACTTCACAGCTACCTTGACAGTCTTGTTACCAGCGCGAACTACGTATACGCCAGCCGGAACATTGACAGTCTCCTTATCGGAAGCGACACCGTTGAACATTACCTTACCGTCGGCAGCCACAACAGAAACGTTGAGACCGGCAGCACCGGCAACCTCAACAGCACCCTTAACGCCGTAAACCTTCACAGCACCGAGCACCTCGTTGATGCCAGTAGTGAGGATGTTAGCAACGTTAGAAGGACCAGAGATACCGCGGTCGTAGATAGCTACAACCTGATAAGTGTACTCAGTGTTGGGCTCAGCAGTTGCGTCAACATAAGATGTCTCCTCAACAGTCTCAGCGTTGATCTTGACACCATCACGATATACATCGTAACCAACGATGCTGAGATCAGCAGAAGTACCCTCAGCAGCAGCGAATGTGAAGTCGTCGAGCATGAGCATGAACGAACCGGTAGCGCAGCTGCGGATTGCGAAGTACTTAGCACCAGCAGGAACATCGAATGTGTACTCAGTCCAATCAGCAGGAACAGGATTAACTGTATTACCTACCTGAACGAAGTCAGCAACGTCAGTACCGTTCATGCTGTAATACATCTCGATCTTCTCGGGATAGTCTGAGCTGTAGCTCTTAGCCCAGAAGGAGATAGTCTGAGCGTCACCGCTGAGAGCAGGCGAGATTGCCCAGTCGTCAGTTGTGCCATCGTCATAACGGAAGAGAGCTGCCAGATAAATGTCACCGCTGTGGGCATCGAACGTCTGGTTGAACTCGTCACCGGCGCTATCAAATACGAAGAAGGAAGCGGTTGTTGTGCCAGGTTCGATACCCGGGAGGTTAATACCCTGGAAGCCACCTACTGCACTTTCGTCAACGTCAACGAATGTCCAGCCGGCATATTCCATAGCCCATGCGTTTGCATCCTCGAAGTCTACAACATCACTCTCAACAGGAGCTGAGCTGAGATCGGGCTCTGACCAAGTCAGAACTACACCCTCTTCAGTGCACTCACCAGCAAGGTCAGTTACAGCGGGGAGGTTGCTTGCCTTAGGAGCTACATAGATAGTCTCGGTTGTGTTGTCGTCGAAGTTCTCGTCACCACCGTTCTCAACAAGAGCATAGAAGCCAACAGGCTCAGTTGCGACTGCGCTCATAGTCTGCGTGAATGCAACAGTTACAGAAGCACCTGAAGCCATCTCGTCAAGAGCCTTAGTTGCGAGGAGGTCGCCATCAGCAGTGTATAGATTTACATTTGCACCAGAGACAGCCTGAGTACCATTGTTCAGGACAACTACATTCACATTATATTCAGCACCGTTGGCTACGAATGCGGGAGCGTTGATGCTCTTGACAGAGAGGTCGTTGCCAAGCTGGCTACCTACCTTGATCATATCGATCATTGTATAGATATACTGCTTGGTAGTAGCCTGGAAGCGAACCTGGATAGTCTTGCCGGCATAACCCTCGAGAGATACCACAACTTTCTGCCAGCCTGTTTCACCCGGGTTAAGGTCGTCGATCACGATAACATCACTGAGTTCAACCCAATCCTGTGCACTTGCCTCTTTTACATAAACCTGAAGTTGATTGATGTCAGGATTGTCACCTACGATATTATAAGTGAAGAAGCTTACACCAGGATTTACAGCACCTTCAAGGTTGATCTTACCTGTGAAGAGACCTGATGTGCTCTCAACGTACTGACCATTCATGGCGGCAAAACCATTATCGCCGTCAACAGAAGTAAGATCTGAGAACTGCTCATCAGTATAGATACCCCACTGGCCATTATTTTCTGAGTAACCTGTGCCCCAGATATAATGAAGTTCACCATTCTCGAATGACTCGAGCATACCATCGTAAGGAGTACCTGCAGCGATCATATCGGAAACTGCACCGTTGTTACCGCCTTCGGTTTGCGCGAATACAGCGTACTGAACGAAATCTTGCTCACCTTCAGGTACAGCCTGAAGTGTGTAGGTAGTCTCAGTCATAGCATCTGTGATAGGTGCCCAACCGGAGCCTGTAGACTCACAAACAAGATAGCTGACCTTTGAAACGTTGATAGGATTACCCTCGAAGTCAGTTGTAACGGCATCCCAAGTAAGAGTTACCTTACCAGTGTTGCCCTCCTCTGTAATTGTGATATTCTCAGGAACAGCAGGACGTGCCACACCGATGTAAACTGATACGGAAGCTGTTTCACCGGCACCGGCTTCATTGAAAGCCTGAACCGTGTAAGTATAAGTACCTGCCTGCTCTACTTCATCCTCGAAGCTGAGAGCAGCACCTGCCTGAGGAGCATCGAAAGTCTTAACAACCTCATCATTACGCTTAACCTCAACAGCGGTAAGTGCAGATACAGCCTCACCTAGCAGGTTAACAGAAGGAGCATTGAAAGAGATATTAGCATTGTACTCACCCTCAGCATTTGCTACAGCTGCGAGATCAGAAACAGCTACAGGAATTTCAGCTGAAACTACTGTAAAGTCCTTAACATAGAGATAGTACATATCGGCATCAGATATACCGTGGATACCGATATAATATTTACCTGACTCAGCTACCTCGATGATATCACCAACTTTGCTGTAAGTTGTGCCCACGAGCTCTGTGGGTTCAACAATAGTCTCGGTCATACCGGCTACAGAGGCAGCCTGCCCCATCTTAACCTCTATTCTCTCAGGATAGCTATTGCCATTTGCACGGGCCTCGATAGAGAAGCTATATTTCTTTCCGGCCTCAAGTACGAGTGCGGGAGAAATCATCCAGTCATCCATTGCCTGTGATGCGTTGTAATCCATGCGGGCAGCACCGGAAGATACATTCACTGTCCATACTTTTCCGTCGCCATTAGCATCAATTATCACGAAGTCATCGAGAGCACCCTCTGTACCCAAAGAGTTGATGTAAGGAGGAGTGAAAGATACAAGTGAGATTACATTTGACTGAACAGCAGGACCGGTAGCACCATCAAAAGTAGCGGCAACTGTATACCATATCTTGCTGATTTCCTCAGGATTTACCGACTCCTCAAGGCTTGTTTCCTTCAGACCTGTTGCGATCTCTGTCCCTTCAGGATAACGTTTTACTGTGTAAGTAACCTCTGCGGGATTAACATAGCCACCATCCACAGAAGTTGTTACAGGAGACCATGTAAGGCTCATAACGCCAGCATCATCATAGGAGAGCGTAGCCTCAGCGGGAGCTGCAGGCACGCCATTACCAACGAATACACTGAGTTTAGCTTTAGGACTCTTGCCTACCTCATTAGCAACAGTAACTACGAAATTACAGATACCGGGGGAAGGGACTGTAACGTCAGCTGTTACAGGAGCTCCGAACTCTGTGGAACCGGTAGCAAGGGATACTCCGTTGCCGAGTACTTCATATGTAAGTGCGCCAGTGCCGACTGTGCCATCAAAGAGAGTCTCAGGAGCTGTAAAGCTGATAGTTCCGGAAAGTGAGCCGTCAACGAAATTGGCAGCAAGATCGGACACCTCTGCAGGTGCGCCATCTTCAGCTGCAGGAGCAGGAATGACCATACCCATTATTTCATCGCCATACTCGAGCTGATAAAGCACGGTTGCCTCTCCAGTTTCCATATTGACCTCACACATGTAAGAGAGCTCATCTGGTGTGTTGACATTCCAGAACATTCTGCCACTCTTTTGGTCTACGGTAGCTGAAGAAAGATACTGTGGAGCCATGCCGGTTTCGCCTACCACTGTGACAGAACCATCTGTCTTATCCAACTTGTAGAGCGTTGAACCTACAGCTGTTTCTCCCTGAAATGTACCAGAGATTACGTAGAGCTGCCCTTCTTTATCACAAACAAGTGAGTTAGGGGACAAATCAAGATCAGCAATCGGATTGACATTTATGGTGTAATCAGAGTTGAACTCAACAGTCGAGAGCTGGAAGCCATCGCCATCTGCGTTGAAACCAACACCATAAATAATTCCAGAAGTCGGATCAGTCACAAGACCTCTGAAGATATTATCTACTTCACCGTCGGCCGTGCCGAGTTTTTCACCGCTTTCAAAATCATAGGCCTCTATGTCGATAAACAGGAAATCCCATAAGCTGTAATAATTGATAGCGTAGTAGACGTTCTCCACAAGGATACCACCACTTTGTGCATTGGGACCGCTGTACAGTCTTTCACCTACAGCGCCTGCAAATGAATACATGCCGGCATCAAGTCCCTCATCTTCGAAAAGATCATTGTAGATCACCGAGCCATAAATGGTCGGTGCAGATGCACCCTCTGCAAATTTTACAGGTGCTTTCTTGCCTTTCATTCTGAGCGTGCGACCATTGGCTGACTGACGTAGGCCGCTGCTCAAAACATTAGACTGGCGTGTCAGGCCCAAAGGAAGATCTCCTTTAAGCTTGATTCCATTCTGACGTGGTGCCTTCTGGGCTTTGACCATCGCCGTGCTTGTCTTCGGATTCACGCGGCCAGTCACTTTCTTTGCTGTCTGGGCAACTACGGCACCCGGGGACAACATCGCCAGCGAAAGGGCTGCTGAAGAAACGATAGATAAAGCTTTCTTCATAAGTTGTTGTTGTTTGGCCTCTATTGTAGAGATGATTGGAGGTCGAGACCATTTAGACCTTCCAATACCTGTTTTAATTGAAAAAGCATTAAGAATTTTGGAGAATATTATACTAAGGCAAAATAATAGGACCTATTTTAAATATATCCCCCATGCAAGCATATCTTTCAGAGACGATATTACGATATCGTCCCCATCTTGAATATTGATATTTCCTCTTTTTTATTTTCATCATAGCAAAATCTAAATAAGAGATAATCTAATTGAGCGATGTCCCTGAAGTAACTGAGATAAGGTGTTCCTCTCCCAAAAATATCGGTTCTATCAGCGTTTTGCGATGCAAATTTACAATAAGAAAAGTTTTCAAACAAGAAAAAAAGTTTGACAAGTATAATTTTTATTTCACTATATTTCAGCAATATAAATATTGTTAAATTTTGTAAAATAGCATCTATGTGTCTATGAGTTTGACATTAGGGAAATTTGTTGAATAAATAGTGTATATTAGTTGTATGAAATATGCATCAAAATATCGGATACAATAAAAATTTTAATTATGGAAAGAGCCGAGACAATCCTCTTTTGTCTCGGCTCTGTGAGATCGATTGCCGGCTTCGATCCTGTACATCCGTACCACAAAAAGCTCTACATCAAATTATGATACGAATGCACCCAAGCATTAACATTCAATTAATACAAGAAGGTTTCAGCCATCCATAACTCTGCGCAGAGTTACTTATAACTGTTAAGGGTAAATTATTGGGTCCTTTAGGGTCAAATAAGATCCTTCAGAATCTTGGATTGCGAAGTTGTCTGAAGCACCTCCCTTGGCTCTTCAAAGCCTCCATTCGTGCAAGCTGTGATGAACAGAGCTGCTCCCAATGTCATCAGCACAGCGACAAAAATGGATCTTTTAAGAATCCGTTTCATAATTTGAAATTTAGTTATTATTTATAGTTTCCGTAGAAGCTATCTTCAGATTTCTCAGCTAATGCATATACCTTCGACCAATAATCGTAGCTATATCCCATTACAGCGAATCCAATGCAGAGACTCTGTTTATCCTCAGCTGAAAGATCCTTAGACTTCTTAACTACATCTGTATAATGGGCAATGATTCGCTCTATATATCTTTGGTTATCCGTCGCTTTACTTACAGCCTCTACAAATAAGTCCATAATTTGATCACTTATTGTCAACGGTTCTGTCAGAGAATTGCTATTACTAAGGATTGTAAGAAACTCGTTCTTAAACTCCTCCGACTCAACAAGTTGTCTCTCTGAAGGATTGAGACGGCTTATTTGCTCTTTTTGTATGCCTGACAGGGTTATATACTCCACCTTGTCAAGCACTTTATTATGCAAGATACCAACTTTAGTGCTACAAGAATCGAGCCCCCAAGAGATACCTTTAGCATATTCCTGTTTATGGACACTCTCTCTTGCACTTACATATCCTGCAGCAAATGTTTCTTTGTCAGTGGAAGCATTCGTTCTATTACTCAATGGATATGTCTTTTTCCCGCCATCCAGTTCAATACAGCGTTTATAGGATACTGCGGCTCCTATTACAGCACCTCCTATCTCAGCACCAAACTTTTGTTCGTTAGGACAATATTTATCGCCTAATTTACGACCAGCTTTCGAACCTTCGTAGGCTCCTTGGGCATCGGCTGTTATAAGAGTTAACACTCGCTCATCATAAGCCGCACTTCTTGATACTCCTGAATTCAGCTTAATGGTTCGGTTGAATACTATCAACTGCTGAAGACACTCTGCAGTTTCATAATAAGGAGATAGATTTGTCATCTCCTCTTCATTATTGTTTGCACAAGAAGCTGCAATCAATAATGCCAAGATAGTAACGATTGATCCGCCGATGGAAATTCTTTTCTTTGTTAGTAGAGATTTCATTTGTGGAAAGGTTAAATATTGGTTATTGAATCGCTGCGAAAAGGGATGGAAATATAGACCTTCCACTCTTAAGCAACTCCTCAGTTTCCAATCGCAAATTTATAAATATAAAAGTTTGCAAACAAGAAAAAAAGTTTGACAAGAAAAATTTTTATAATATAATATATCAGTTAAATAGATAATGTTAAAATATCTAAAATTGCACAAGGGCTTCTAAAGTTTGCAAAAGGCTTTTTCGCAGCTTAAAAATTGAAAGTTTAATATTTAAATGATATTTGCAGGATTAATCAAATTTTGTTAACTTTACAAAAATTTTTAAATCATTGTAAAAACTATCAAATAAAATTTACGACAATATGCATTCACAACATCTCCAAAGTCCCATTCTTCTATTGATGGTGGTTGTATTTACGTTATTTGGATTCTCAGAATGTGGGAATGACCGGGAGGCCAATCAGCAGTTTGATTTGGCCGAGAATATTCTCACCACTCGCCCTGATTCAGCTCTTATGATTCTTGATGGCATTGATTCTTCGAGATTAAAATCCTCCAAGATCAAGGCTCGCTATGCTTTATTAAAAGCAATGGCAATAGATAAGAACGGTGTAGATACAACAAATCTCGAACTCATACAGCCCGCCATTAAGTATTACCTGAAGAATGGGAATGCCGATGAGAAATTGCGTACATACTATTACCTCGGCCGAATTTACCAGAATCAAGGGAATTATGAGGATGCATTAGGGACGTTTATTCGAGGCAAGGAACTTTTACCTATAATAACGGATACCTTGGTAATGGCCAATTTGCTTACTGCCGAAAGTGCAATCCTGTATGAACTCCCTGATTTTTATCATATGCTTGCCAATAGAATAAAAGCAGCAGAATTATATGGAAAAATTGGGAAAAAATCATCTGAGATCAGAGCTTTAGGAGCAGCCTTGAATATTTGTGCAATCAAATCTTATAAAAATGTAGGGGATAGTATTTACTCTATCTTAACTGATTTGTTAATTAGTTACCCTGAATATAAAGAAATGGTCACGTCAAATCTTTTGTCTTATCTTATAAATTTCGGGACATCTGCAACAGTGGTAGAAACTTTGCAGGAAGCTCGAAATCTTGATAATATTGATGAATGGACTCTCAAAGATATTGCTTATGGATACAATGCTCTTGGGGATAATGTCAACGCTAAACAATGGCTCGGTTCTATCCCAAAGGATGGAGAAGTGGTCAAGCAACCTGTATATTATCAATTGAAGGCTGATATCCTGGATGGGTTGGGAGATTACAAAGGAGCTTTGGAGGCTCACCGGCAACTGTTGGAGGTGGTAGAGAATAATTACGAGGCTACCACCAAACAGGATATTTATTTCTCTCAGAAACGCTATGAAACCGAAATCGCCAATCTGAATGCCCTTCGTAAGCGCGAGCGCATTATCTGGGTGTCGGTGATCGCCGGTTTGGTGCTGATTGTCGTTGCTTTCGCCCTCTATCGGCGCTATCGCTATGCTAAAGAGGAGAACCGCCGTCAGGAGAGGGAGATTGAACTGCTACGTGAGAAACATTCGCATGCCGTTGAAGTGAATAAGAAGCTGCAAGCTGACACCGAAAATCTTCAGTCGGCCAAGGAGAAGATAATCTCCAAACTCGAAAGTGAACGCCAGGAGAAGACTCAGCTGCAAATGGCTCTCATTCTTACTGAACATGAGCACAAACGGCTGCTCAAAGAGAAGGAGGAGATAAAAAAAGCTATGGAAGCCGCTGAGGCCGACTTGGAAAATGAGAGGAAAGATGTGGAATTATATCGTCTGGAAAAGGAAGCAGCCGAGGCCAACCTCGCTAAAGAGAGAGAGGCTTTAGAGGCTCAGATCAAGAATCTGGAATGTGAATCCGCCAACCTTACCCAGCTGCTCAAGGAGACGAATCTCCTCTCTCCTGAAGTGAAGAAGGCTGCCCATGCGAGATTGGGGATTCTTCATAACATGATAGCTTCGCAAATCACTAAGGATACTGATCTCGCCATCCAGATGGAAGAGGAAAAAACGAAGCTTCCTGAGGATCGGACTCGTTTTATGGATGAAACCCGATTGGTGTACACGGCTGCCAATCCGAGGTTTATCAGATATTTGCAGGAGCATGGATTGACCGACACGGAGATTGGGTGTGCGTGCCTGTATATTATCGGTCTGAATGGCAAACAGGTGGCCAACTATCTTGATGACAAGCGCCATTATCATATGAGCAGCGATATCCGTAAAAAGATTGGGCTGCCTCAGAATGCCAATAATCTGGCACCTCGTCTTCGCACGTTATACAATTATTATCTGGAGAAGTATTAAATAAATACACGCCGCTGAATTGCAATCAATTCAGCGGCGTGTATTTATTTGAGGGAACCTCGGCGGACATGCCACGGCATGTCCCTACGATGCCGACGTGATGCGGACGTGGGCGTTGACGCATTGACGACAATGCTTTCCAGTCAGCTCCTGGTTTTTTGGCAAATTTGCTTTTGTGCTATCGTATTACCCTTGCTTGATGGCTCCTGATTTTAATGAATTGTATAATTTGTGAGGACTGTTGTGGCAAAATGATATTTCGCCATTTTGCGAACTTGTTAATATACTGAAAAAATACACTTTTTATTTATGCACATTTTTAATTTTTTTATCAAAATAGTTGCGTATGTATATTAATTTGACTAATTTTGCATCCAATAAAACAAATTGCTTGGTTTGCATCATGAGAATATCGAGGAAAAATAAACATAGCTTTGTCTTTTCGCTTTTGACGGCGATGGCAATCGGTGGCTGCCAGTATGCCTATGCAGTCCCCGCAAAACCCGGTCTGATGCCAGTGGAACAAGCCGACGGTTCTGTCCTTAATGTCCAGTTGCGCGGTGATGAGCGCTCCCACTTTTACCTTACGGAAGACGACTACCTCCTGTCGTTCAAAAACGACATCTTCTACTATGCGGATGTCAACGACAATGGAGAGATTGTGGCCAGCAATCTCCGTGCGCGCGATATCAACAGCCGCAGCGCCGCCGACAAGGCTTTCCTCAACAATATTAATAAGGAGCAGACTTTCAGCCGCCTCTCGGCCCGTGCTGAGAAAGCTGTGGCCCGCAAAGCTCCGCAGATGCAGTTCGCCCCGTCGGCTGGTCCCGGCCTTTTCCCCGGCACCCACTTCCCCTCGATCGGCCAGCAGAAAGCTATCGTAATTCTTGTAGAATATAAGGATGTAAAGATGACCCTCACCGATGCATACGATTATTTCAACCGTATGCTCAATGAGGAGGGTTTCAGCGATTATAGCGGCACCGGTTCTGCACGCGACTTCTTCGTGGAGTGCTCCGACGGAATGTTTACCCCGCAGTTTGACGTGTTCGGTCCGGTGACTCTTTCGAAAAACCGGTCCTATTACGGCGGCAACGACTGGTGGGGCAACGACCAGCACCCCGAGGAGATGGTGATCGAGGCCTGTCAGATTCTTGATGACACTGTCGACTTCTCCGAATACGACCGCGACGGCGACGGGTATATTGATAACGTGTTTGTGTTCTATGCCGGACGCGGCGAAGCCAGCGGCGGCAGCTCCGACACTGTCTGGCCCCACTCCTGGGATGTAAGCTCAGCCACGAGCACTCCCTATTACTTCGACGGTGTGCGCCTCGACCGTTACGGTTGCTCAAACGAGTATGAGACTGGGCGCCCTGACGGCGTCGGCACTTTCGTGCATGAGTTCTCTCACGTGATGGGTTTGCCCGACCTTTACGCCACAAGCTACACAGGCGCGTTTACCCCCGGCTCCTGGAGCGCTCTCGATTACGGCCCGTATAACAACGACGGCTGCACGCCTCCTCTCTACGGCGCTTTCGAGCGTTACGCTCTCGGATGGATGGAGCCCCTCCCCATCGAAGGACCTCTCACAGCTACTCTCCGCCCGATCGGCACAAACCAGGCAGGTATCATCCGCACAGCCAAGGATAATGAGTTCTTCCTCTTGGAGAACCGTCAGAAGAGATCTTGGGACACCTACATCCCCGGTCATGGTATGCTGATCTGGCACGTTGATTACAACCAGTCGGTCTGGAGCTCGAATACCGTCAACAACTCCTCATCACATCAGTATGTGGATATTGAGGAGGCCGACAATTCTCAGAGCGAATACAGCCGCGAGGGCGACGCTTTCCCCGGCTCAGCCAACAAGACCTCTTTCACCGACGACACCAAGCCTTCGATGAAGACCTGGAGCAACCAGCGTCTTGAACTCCCCATCACCGACATTGCAGAAAGCAGCGACGGTGTGATCACCTTCAAAGTGTGTGGCGGAAGCAACGCTCCCATCATGCCTGTAGTGGCTTACGAGGCTACGGAGGTAGGCAGCGAGAGCTTCGTGGCCAACTGGGAGGATATGGGCGAGAGCGTATGTTATGTGCTCAGCGTGTACACACGCGATGAGGAGAATCCCGATTCGGATGTCAAGTATTATCTCCCCGGATATGAGAACCATCGCGTGGACTATATCAACTATCACCTTGTCGAGGGTCTTCAGCCTGAAATGGCTTACTATTATACAGTAGCCACAAGCAACGGCTGGGAACAGTCGGAGCCCAGCGAGGAGATAATGGTATACACAGGCCGTCTTCCTCTCTCGCGCAGAGCAGTTGAGGCTCTTGAGGCCGCTGAGATTGGCGCCGACCACTTCACCGCTCGTTGGCTCGCCCTTGAGGATGCTACCGGCTATGCAGTGACCGTCTTCACCAAAGAATATGGCGCACCGATCGATACCGGCTGCGACTTTACCGATGGCGTCAAGAATCTGCCGGAGGGTTGGTATTCAACCAGCGGCGCATCTTATGCCAATGCTTCTTACAGCGGCGCGGCCGTTCCGGCACTCCGTCTGAGCACCTCAAGCGACTACCTTACCACTCCCGAGTATGACGACTTCATCCGCACCTTGAGCTTCTGGCATCGCGGCAGCAACGCTTCCGTCGACGACGCTATCGTGGTAAGCGCGCTCGTAGGTGAGAGCTGGGAGAAGATCGCAGAGATTCCTGTGGTAAACGACAAGGGTGGCGTGGTGACAGATGTCACCGAGTATCTCCCTGAGAACACTGTTCAAGTCAAGATCGCTTATTCACGTGCAGGCACCAAGGGTGCGGTTGCGATCGACGACGTAGAGCTCGGTCATGGCATGACGTATACCGATGTAGCCGTAGAGGGTTACGAGGATTATGACGCCGGCGACGTTACGGAGTGCGTGATCTCCGGCCTGGAGAAAGATGTAGAATACTTCTATATTGTGAAAGCTTACGATGCCGACAACCTCTACTCACGCGCATCGAAGGTGATCGCGGTGAAGACAGGCGTGGGCGATTCGGCAGTAAACGACGTAATGACTTCGGCCCTCACAATCGCTGTGGCTCCCTCAAGCCTCACGATCAGCGGAGCTGAAGGTGAGATGGTACTGGTAACATCGGTTGACGGACGCATCCTCTACAACGGCGTCGCAAGCGAGTCAGTAATCCTCAATGTAGCCCGTGGCGTCTACATCGTCAAGAGTGGCAGATCAGCGCAGCGCGTATTAGTTCCGTAATCCTCAAGCCAGCTCTCTGGGTCCTCTTCCCAGAGAGCTGGTTACACCAAACGCATATACATTCAATTAAAACAGAGACTGAGATGGTCTAAATGGTCTCGACCCTCGGTCATCTCTACAATAGAGACCAGCAACAACAACTTATGAAGAAAGCTTTATCTATCGTTTCTTCAGCAGCCCTTTCGCTTGCAATGTTGGCTCCGGGAGCGTTAAGCGCTCAAGTGGCCAAAAAGGCGACTGGAAACTTTCAGAAATCTGAGGAGAGATCTGCTCAGGTGAGAGTCCCCAAGGGGCAGTCCGGTCAGGGAGTGGTGCTCCCTCAGAAGGTAAAAGATATGCTTCAGCGTATCAAGACACGTCAGGTCAACGTGTTGTCAAAAGGCCTCAGACAGCCTGCTACCGGACTGAATCTGCGCAAACCCTCTAAGAAAGCTCCAGTACAGTTTGCTCAGGGGGTAAAGATTCCCACCCTTATGGGTTCTGTGATTTACAATGACACATTCACACAAGCCGATCCGGGTATGTACGCCTTCACGGGTCCTCTTGGTGATAGATTGTTCAACGGACCTGACGCTTCCTCAGGTGGAGTCGAGCTTAACGGTGTGTACTACTGTGTGAATTACTTCGACTTCTTTGGAATGTTTTTCATCACAATCGATGCATATGATGTAGAGAGTGGAGAAAAGTTGGGGGATTACTCATCTATGGATCCGGAGAACATATATTCTGGAGGCCTAACAAAGGATCCGTCTACTGGCAAGATCTATGGAATCGGTATTAATGCTGCAGTTAACGGCTATCAGCTCTCAGAGGTTGTCTTCAATTCCGATTATTCTATAACCAACACTCCCATAGGGGATATTGATGGCTTATGGAATTCAATTGTGTGCGATGGCCAAGGACAGCTTTACGGCATTAGCTTAGCAAACGACTATTCAGCGACCCTCTGCAAAATCAATAAGTCAAACGCTGCAGTTGAGGTAATTGGTGCTACGGGTTTTTCAAGTCAGTACTCCTCTTCCGCTACAATCGATGCCACGACTGGAAAGATGTATTGGAATGTCATCCCTGATGACGAAAGTGCATACATCAGTGAGGTTAATCTTGAAACTGGTGTGGCTACTCCTCTTTTCCAGTTGGAACTCAACGATCAGATCGTGGGTATGTACGTAGGTGCCCCAGCTGCTGAAGAGGGAGCGCCTGACGCTGTTACTGATCTTTCTGCTAACTTTGCCAACGGCTCTCTTACTGGTACCATCTCCTTTGCCTGCCCCGAAACTACCTATGATGGCAATCCGGCTGAGGGCGACTTGACTTTTATGGTCACTGCTAATAACGAAGTTGTTTCAGAGGGTGCTTGCGCCTATGGTGCAAATGTTAATACTGAAGTAACTCTTCCCTCCGCAGGTGTTTACAATTTTGTTGTCACAGTTGCTAACGAGGTTGGCACTAGCCCGAAAGCTAAGGTTTCTACTTTTGTGGGCAATGGTATTCCCGCTGCACCACAAGATGTAACACTTGAATACTCTGATAATGTAATGACTCTTTCTTGGGCACCTGTAACAGGCTCAATCGATGGAGGTTACATAAATCCTGAGGAAGTGACTTATACCGTAAAACGTTATCCTGATCAGGTTGTTGTAGCGGAGAATACCAAGGCAACTTCTTTCTCTGAGGATTTTACCAAAACAGATGTATATAAAGTATGGTTTGAGGTATATGCGACCTTCGCTGGCGTCAATAGTTCTATTGTTTCTTCAAACAAGGTACAGATTGGTGAACCGCAAGCTCCTTACTTCAACGCTATGGCTAGTGAAGCCGATCTTGACGGCTTCACTATTGTAGACGCTAACGGAGATGGTAAGACTTGGAGTGTAGATACTGGTGCCGGAGCTACTAAGGTTACCTACAACGGCTCTATGGATATGGATGACTGGGTGATAACACCTGCTATCAAACTCAATGGAGGTCAGGCCTATAAAGTTTCCTTCCAGGCCCGTGCCAACAGTTCAAACTATCCAGAGCGTATTGAAGCTAAATGGGGTACTTCAGCAACTGTAGAAGGAATGACCAACGAATTTGTTGCTCCAAAAGTCCTTGTGGGTAATCAGTATGAGACACTCGGAAACTATGTTGTAATCAAAGAGACCGGGTATTACTATTTTGGTCTGCATGGTATTTCCGATGCCAATATGTATTATCTCTATGTTAAGGATTTTGACATTTCCGCTCCAGTATCAAACGATATCCCGGGTGAGGTAACTGATTTTATGGTGACACCCGATAGCAATGGAGATTATTCAGCAGTTGTATCATTCAAGGCTCCAGAAGAAAATATTGTGGGAGGGGTTCTCTCAAATATTACTTCAATTCAGGTTAAACGCAATGGTGCCCTGATTAAGACATTCGAGAATCCAGTGGTAGGCGAAGCTTTTAGCTTTGAAGATACTGTATCCGAAGGTGGAGATTTTACTTATACAGTTCAAGCATTCAACGCAGAAGGTGAGGGACCGGTTGCAACCGCTACTACATTCATAGGAACTGCAATTCCTGCAGCACCTACAGGATTTAATGTTGCTGAAGAAGGCAATACAGGTAAGGTCATCCTAACTTGGGATGCTGTTACGACTGACATCGATGGTAATCCAATCAACCCTGCAAAAGTTGGTTACATCGTTGCTGAATCTGGTTCAATGGGTTGGGATCCGATTACAGATCCAATGTATGAAACAACCTATACACTTCAGGCTGTGCCGGAAGGAGAGCAAGATTTTGTTCAATATGCGGTATTCGCTGTAACTGATGGTGGTCAGACAGGTGCATTTGGTCCATTTATGGCTGTTGGTCAGCCGTATGATGGTCTGATGGAGTCGTTCGCAGGTGGACAATTACACTATATTTGGGGTGTTGGCCCCAATGATGGTGCTTCTTGGTCATTGTTTACCGATAGCTCGTTCTCGGATGTGTCTTCAAGCGATCTTGACGATGGCTTTTTGGGCATGAAATATAGTGCTGAGCCTGGAATTTCCTCACTCTTTACTGGAAAGATTAGCCTTGAAGGTGCTGTAAATCCCGGTGTAAGCTTCTACACATATAATCTTGGTGGCAATTCAGAAAATGAGTTCCAGTTGTATGTACAGGAAGAAGGAGCTGAGGACTGGGTTAAACTTGGCAACCCAATTGTGATCAATGACATCAATCCTGGTGTTAATGACTGGGTTAAGGCTGTAGTTTCACTTGAGGATTACGCTGGAAAAACTATCCAGGTTCGATTTGAAGGTATCACAATGATGTATAATTACACTCTTATTGATCAAATAACAGTTGGCGGAATGCTGGCCAATGATCTTTCTGTTAAGAGTGTAGACGCTCCCGCATTCGTTATTAATGGTGCTGAATATAATGTAACAGTCAAGGTAGTGAATGAGGGCACCCAGACTATTTCAAATGGTGTGGTACACCTCTATTCAGAAAATGGTGATGCAATTGCATCCCAGGCTCTTGGAGATATGACCGCTGGAGCGTCTGTCAACGTAGCGTTCTCTCAGACTATGAGCCCTGTTGCAACTGAGCCGGTGGGCTTCTACGCTCTCGTTGAAAACGCCGGTGACGAGAACTTTGACAACAACACTACCGAGACATTCTATGTTGCTCCTAAGGCAAGCAATCTCCCTGCTGTAACTGATCTTGCCGGCGAATGTACTGAGGATGGTGTCGCTCTTACTTGGAGCGAGCCTGATCTGAGTGCAGCTCCTGCAGAAGGTGCATTAGTAGATTTCGAGGATGCAAACGCATGGGCAATGGAATATGCTGGTTGGACTTTCGTTGACAAGGATAAGAGTCCTGTAGGTGGCTTCCAGGGTAGCGACCTTCCGGGTATCGAACCTGGCGAAACAACCGCTTCCTTCTTCGTATTTGATAGCGCAGGTGACGAGTTCAACCAGACATTCGACGCCCATAGTGGAACCATGTTCCTTGCAGCTCTGTTCCGTTATGATGGTGGTACAGTTGACGACTGGGCAATCTCGCCTGCTCTCAGCGGTGACGCTCAGACTATCTCCTTCTGGGCTAAGAGCTACAGCTCAGACTATCCCGAGAAGATCGAGATGTATTACAGCATGAACGGTACTGACGTTGCTGACTTCGTTCAGGTAGGTAATACAGTTAATCCTGTTCCTGCTGATTGGACTGAGTACACATTCGATGTTCCTGCTGGTGCTAAGTACTTCGCAATCCGCAGCTGCGCTACCGGTTCGTTCATGCTCATGCTCGACGACTTCACATTCGCTGCTGCTGAGGGTACTTCTGCTGATCTCAGCATCGTTGGTTACGATGTATATCGTGATGGTGTCAAGATCAACGCTGAGACTGTTGAGGAGACATCTTATGTTGACGCAACTGCTGAGCCCAACACTGAGTACACTTATCAGGTTGTAGCTATCTACGACCGCGGTATCTCTGGTCCTTCTAACGTTGCTAACATCCTCACTACTGGCATCAACGAGGTGCTCGGTGCTGTGAAGGTTTACGGCGTTAAGGGTGCTGTTGAGGTTGCCGGTGCTGCCGGTCTCAACGTTTCTGTTGTGGCTGCCGACGGTAAGGTAATGTTCAACGGTGTCGCTTCCGATAAGGAGACTGTCAATGTTCCGGCTGGCGTATACGTAGTTCGCGCTGGTAACAAGACTGTCAAGGTAGCTGTGAAGTAAGCATATCTGAATTCAATCCGAACAAGAAATAGCAATATTTCTTCACTATAAGACAAAGGTGACTGAACCAAAATTCAGTCACCTTTGTCTTATTTGCTTACTACCTAACAGGTGCTTCTGGGAGGCGCGGGGGCGCGCCTCTTCCCAGTCAGCTGACAAGTGAGCAGAATAACGTTGTGGGGTGGGGGAGGAGCCGTAATTTTGCGAAAAATTACGGATTTTTTATGAAGACACTTAAGATTTCTATCACTAAAGACCGCATCTTCCGAGAAGTGGCCCGCACTACGGCCTACCTCGGCGCTAAAGGTGCCCTCGCCGCTGCTAACGGCGAAATCTTCGATCGCCTCGCTACCGACGTGGGCGACCACCCGCTGCTCGGCGCTTTCCTCGACGAGGCCGTCGCCGCTCTCGCCGGTCGACTCAAGGGCGTAGTCACCGCTCTCGATGTCGCCCCCGACGCCGTGTCGGTTTCGTTCGCTCTCAGCGGCAGCTACGACGATGCCATGACCCCGGCCGTGGAGCAGGGCGTGGAAGCTTACCTCGGAGCCGCTGTCACCGCCTATTGGCTCCGTATGGCCGACCCAGCTAAGGAGGCCCGATGGCGCGAGGAGGCCGAAGCGAAGGCCGAGGGCATTATCGCTGCCGTATATTTCCGCAAAGCTCCCAAAAGAAAAACCACTTAAACTATTACTTGAAGCTATGACTGTCTATTTGAAACTCGATCTCCAGGAGATTGTCTACGACATCCAGAACAAGACTTATCTCACTGGCAAAAGCCGCAAAGACGGCAAAAATCATGAATTGGTGGCCAATATGCAGGCCAACGATGATGAGGAGAACGCCAACCAGGTGCTCCGCAGTGTCGCCATGGCTTACGGCAACCTCAAAACGCGACTCGCCGAGTATCTCGACCAGGAGTTTACCGCCGCCGACAACGCCCTCCCCACGCTCGAATCGCAGCTCAACCTCGCGCTCGAGATGCCGTCAAACTTCAACCTCTCCACGATCGACACGCTCGCCGCTGCTGCCCATCAGTATATCGTGAGCATGGCGGTGAAAGATTGGTTTACTATCACCCACAAGGTGGATGCCTCCGACTATGCCGCCCTGGGCGAAGCCAGTCTCTCGATCATCGCCGAGGCCCTCAACAAGCGTCGCCGCCCCGTGCGCCGCGCTTCCATTTCTTCAACCGCCAACTCCTGACTGCCATGAACAAGACTTTTCTTTTCCGTTTGCCGAGCGCGTTGGGCGATTTCGCCTGCGCCGACGGCGAGATTGCCTCGGCTGAGAATGTGCGCCTGCGCCTGCTCGACGGCTCCGAGGCCACGCTGTCTGCTCCCGACCCCCCTCTCGCGGCTCCGGCGGCTCCAGAGGCCGGGCCGGAGCCCGTCGACGTGCTGAAGATGCCGCCCGCTCCGGTGGTGCGCTTCTCGCTGCAGAGGGAGGTGGTGACGGGCTGGCACAATCACGTCGACAATCTACCCTCGAAGGTGATCGACGCCCCCGCCAAACCGAGCGTAGATACGTGGGGCGACGCCGCGCGCCGGCTCTTCGCCGAGTTTGAACGCGACGCCGCCGAGGCCGGTCTCTTCACGCGCCCGTTTTTCGTGGTGTCGGCGGTGAGGTTGGCGGGCGGCGAACGTGTGCTCCCCAGTATGCCGGTGCTGATGTTGCCGCAAAGGGGGCTGCCGTATGTCATCGGGAGCGACAATCTCTCCCTCTCCACGATGCAGATGAAGATCTCGGCCCCTGCCTCGCGCCTCAGGATGTCGGTCGCGCTCCCGGAGGCGGAGCTCCCCGCCGACGCTGTCTTGGAGGTGTTCGTGTCTGAGCCGATCGATTGCTTCCACGAGGAGGAGTGGATAAGCTATCACCGGTCGCCGCTCACGGGGGGCGAACCGCAGACGTGGCGGCCGCGCCCCCTTACGGAGATTGCCGTGGTGGCCTCGATGCTCGGGCGCGCGTCGTTTCGCCCCGTGGGATGGGTGGCGATCTCCGACCTCGCTGCGTCCGCTCCCGACGCATGGCGCGACGTGCCGTTCAATACGCCTCCCGTGCCTGACGCCGACGGCAATTTCTTCTTTCGCCCCGACTATCAGCAGCTCCAGGAGATTCGTGCCGCGGGCCACACCGTGATCTCGAAGCGCGTCACGGCGTGGGATCTTACGCTTACGCCTGCTGCCGCGCCTGTCGTGGCCTCGCTCGCTGAGGCCGAGTCAACGCCCCTCGCCACGGAGGCTTCGCTCGTGGATATGGAGATGGCGAAGGAGGGGAGGGTGGTGCACAGCCTCCGCTTCTCCCCGGCCGACCCTGCCTCGGGGCTCTCCGACGACTGTTTCCCTTCGTGGCTCTTCTTCCCCGACCGCGACGTGCGCAGCGTGACGATCGTGACACCCTCTGCCTCGTATCGCTTCAAGACGCAGCCTCACCCTACGCTCGCGGGGAGTTATTTCGCGTGTGGCGATTTCCTGAAGAGGGCTGTCACCGACCTCCCCGTGGTGAAGGCGCCGGCTCCCTCGGGGTTTGCTTCGGCTGAGGCTTACGAGTCGCGCACGGCCTACCGCCTGCCGGATGCCGTGTGGCGTTCGGGCTACGGGAGCACGTGCTTTTTCCCCGACAGTTTGCTGATGCGGCTCGACGATGCGCGCGTCATTGCGGTGTGTCGCGCGTTTCGCGCCTCGGGGCTCGTGGCGACGACGGCTCCCACGGCTTATCTCTTCACCTCTTCGGGCATTTATCTGCTCCGTGAGATGGACGACGGCTCTTTCCGCGACGCGGGCCTCATTGCGGCGTATGTGCTCTCCGACCCCTCCTCGATCCTGATCGACGGCCGCACGCTCCGCTTCACCGACATCACCGGCACCCCCTACCTCCTCACCGGCACCACCCTCCGCCCCGCCTCCTCCGACTCCTCCTCGGGCAGCACCTCCTCCGGAAGCACCTCCACGAAAACAACAGTAAAGATTACCCCCGAAAACCCAGAGCTCCCCATCCGCCTCCTCACCCGCCCCCTCAAACTCGAAGCTTTCAGCACAGCCCCTCCCGCTCCCTTCTCCGCTGAAGCCTCCCCTCTCTACACATTCGAGCTCCTCTGCTCCCCCCTGGAACCCTCAGCCGAATCAGATCCGAACCTTAGTGAGGATCTTACAATGACGCTCCACGGCAGTGCTGATCTCTTCGAATGGCGGGAGCTTGCGACCGCCAAAGGCCGAGCCATGCGAGGCCTCTACCTCCCAGGCCTCCGCTACGCACGCCTCGAGCTGCACGGCCTCCTCCACGCCACCCTCGAAGGAGTCCGCATAAAGACAGTCCCTCGGGTCCAGTAGAGTCCCTCAAAAACCATGCAATCCAAGCCAATCCAAGCAACCCATGATAAAAATAAACAGAGAAAAAGTCCTGCGCGACGTAGCCAATCTGGCCTACGTCGCCGCCGACATCAAAACCGGCCGCTACACCCCCCACGAACTCCATCAAACCTTCGACATCTGCGAAGGCGAAAACCTGGAGCGCATCGACCACATCATCGCCATCGCCCTCGAAGAGCTCCGCACCCTCCTCCCCAACGGCGTTTTAACGCCGTTACAAGCCCTCTACGCCCACGAATACGTCGTAGCAAGAATCCTGGCCGACTGGTTCTCGATAACGCTCCCAGAGGCCTCAAAACCCTGGCAAGACAAACTCGCCCTCCTCCCCCCACTCCTCCGCGAATCCCAGACAGCCGCGACCTCCGTCCCCTCCCGCTCCCTACCTCCCATATAAGATAAGCAGAGGCGCTCCCGCGCCTCTGCCTAAAAACCCGCCCTCGTGCCTCCCCCTTGCCCCATGCCTCCCTGTTGCCCCTGTGCCTCCCGGAGCGCCAAGTCGCTCCTCCAGGCCTAATTTGCCACGGTAATCAAACTCCCACTCCTCTTAGCCCACTTTTCTGTTATTTCAATTTGGTCCGTTGCGTATTTGAGTTCTCTTTTGAAATCTGAGAGCTCTTCAGCGACATAATCTGTTGGATTTTTTGAGTTCGAGAGTATGGTCGCAATGACATTAGCCCAACCTCCATTTGTGCAGCCATACTGTTCTGCCTGTGAAAATCGTTTAAATACCAATTGTCCTGTTGTGAATAATTCTGCATATCTTTCTAATTGATTTAATCCTTCTGGAGTAAACCCTGCCTCTACTATATCAGAAACAGATTTCTAAAATGTCTTGTTATCCATAAGGCAAAGTTAATAAAATATTTCATCCCACAAAAGAGTCAGATTTAGGAGCGACTTGGCGCTCCGGGAGGCACAGGTGAACGATTTGGTTATTCATCAAATTCTGGATGGTTCCAACTCAACGAAATTCCATTGGCAACCAGCCATTGAGCTATGGTCATATGTTAATCCCTAATATCTCACAAATGGCAGGTAGCTTCTTGAAAAGTTTACCATCGTTGCTAATCATAGTTTCCTCAGTAATCACTACTGGATCACTATCTTTATTATTAAGAGCATACACCAGAATCTTCACATCGCCTGTCGCCATAAATTTTTCTTTCTGCACAGCGTATGCTTCAGCTCCAAGTTTCTTCTTTAGAAGAGGTATACAGAAGTTATTATCCAACTGATTACTGAATTTCTTTGCAGAAGGTGGAACCAGATCAGCATCATTATATTGTAGGTTTCTATCATTTAGAAACTCCATCATATCCAAAGCTATACCTTTTTGGGTTCTGGAAGTTTCCAAATGAATTGTGCTCAAAAGGACAAGGTCACCTGAACGAAATTTATTTTCAATAAAACGCAATAACCTTGCCTCGTCCTTGATAGGGAGGTAATAACGAGCGATTGCTACTAACGAACTGGTGTCAATGATCCCGATCATAGATATTTACCAACTTGTTTGGGTGATATTTTCAATTGCTCACAGAAAGACGCTTCCGAAACCAACCCATTATAAAACGCATACTGCATAGTTTCCAAATAAAGAGGTGAAATGATTGGCTTTGGAGCACGGGCATTCCCTGCATTGCTTCTCTGTTCCTCTTTCAATTCTTTATCCTTCTCGGCTTTTTCATCCTCCAGCTCACGGATAATTCCATGATAACGGGGCATGGGTACAATTTTCCTATAAGCCAGGCGAGTATACCAGGCCATTTTACTTATGTGGGTGGAGTCGGATAATCTGTCAATAGTAGCGTTGACGTCTTCGGAATAATCGGTATACTTATCTAATTCTTTCACAGCCTCTCCTGCAATCAGGAAAAAAGCAAAGTCATTACACCAACGTTCCACTTTATTCGATACACGCCTCTTATCAACTTTAGCCATGTCGAGAGCCTCGATATCCTCTACTCCCAGAAGATAATGACCTATCTCATGAGCGAGGGTAAAAATCTCACGCTTATATGACTTTTGTCGTTTAAGAACTATCACATTCGGATCAATATAAAATCCGTCTATAGTTGACTTCTCGCGTTTGTTCCAAGTTTCGACAAACTCAAAAACATAGACGTTTATCTCTGCCAAGCGAGCAATCATACCTTTCAGAAATTCTCTATGATCTCTGATTATCCTTTCAGGAATAAGAGTTCCTCTCACTTCATCAGCAACTGCTTGAGGATCACATTCAATAGTATATGAATTGTGTAGCTGATACTCTAACGAAAGGGTATCAGTCAATTTCCGGTAGCCATCCAATAAGCTTTTAAGTGATTCAAAGGAATCAACGACCCTACGATCTTCCAACGAGAGCACTGATTGGAAACGTGGTTTTCTAAATAAAACTTTTGAAGTATGGTTGGCGTCTATTGGTGAAAAATCCAAATAGAAAGGCAGCCCTTTATGGAATACCTCATCAATTTTTTTTAGAAGAGACACCTTAATTTCTTCACCCTCAATATCTTCAAGAGTGATAGGTTTCTTCCGGCCTTCGTTAAGAACCGACAACAGCTCCTCTTTGCTCATGCCAAACAGCGCAAGCAAATAATCCAGTCTTTCTTTGTTGAATTGTGTTGTCATCCTCGGCTCCATTAAGAAGTTACAATAATTCTGCAAATTTAGTAAAAAAATTTTGATTAAGGCCTTAATCGAAGAAATTATTTTTAACAATGCTTTTCACCTAACAAGTGCTTCTGTGCAGGTGCTCTGTGGACGCGAAGAATCGCGTCCCTACTGTTTGATTGCCGTGGCAAATTAGGCCTGGAGGAGCGACTTGGCGCTCCGGGAGGCAAGCGCCCCCGGAGCGGAGGGGTCAGATGGCTTTGCGGCGGATGCGGGGGTAGGCGTCGTAATGGCCGTAGACCGAGGGGCGCACTACCCAGCGCTGTATCACGTAGGCAAACACAAGATAGATGCCGGCAAGCAGCCACAAATGCAAATAATCGCCGCGCACTTGCGCCAGCGTCGCGCCATTCGTGTTCATGCGGATGAAGCCCTCCACGCCCCACGTGGCCGGCACACAGTCGCTCACAAACTTCCAGAACGGCGACATCGCATATCGCGGCCACGTCAGTCCCGACAAAAACAGGAACACTACCGACGTAACAACCCATAGCACAAACACCGACTCCCGCTCCCAGATGATGCCCTGCAAGCAGAACCCCAACGCCATCGCCGCAATACACATCGGCAGCAAAAACGCGATGATCTGCAAGAAATCGCCCGCCATCGGGAAGGAGAACATCAGTGGCACGTAATGCACAAGGTAAATCACCGGCACAGCCAAAATCGTGCCGTAGCAGCACATCTGGCCAAACATCGTCATAGCCGTGCTCGGAGCCTCGTTCACGCCGTTGTAGCCCGTCAGCGACGGCCGTTCACGCTTCGCGCCGCCAGCCATTCCGGCCGCCAAAATGATGCTCTGGTGAAGGATAAGTATCAGCACGCCAGGCATAATGAAGGAGTCGAAGCCCCCCTCGATGTTGCCCATGGAATGATTCTCGATCGGCATAAGGTCGCCGCTCACAACCGTCGTGGCCAACGGCGCGATGTTGTCGATCTTCTCCGTCAGGATCTTCGACCCCATCTCCTGCGCCACGTTGGTCGACGCCACAAGAAACGAGCGATAGCGAAGCAGCAGGCTCGACTCGCAGAAGAGAGCCGCCTCACCCTGTTCGCCACGCCCTATGGCGCGCCCGAATCCCTCGGGTATCTCCAGGATGGCATAGGATTTATGGGAGTCCATCGCGCGGCGTGCCTCCGGAAGATCGGCCGCGTAGCCTATCACCCACGCCTCCTGCGTCGCGTCGAGATTGCGCACAAGTTCGCGCGAGAGCGAGCTCCGGTCGTGGTCTACCACCACCATCCGTATATCCCTCACGAGCTCGGGATTGTAGATGAGCGAGTAGATCACCGGATAGGCGATCGGCAGAAACAGGAAGAAGAGGATGATTCCCGGATCGTGCATCACGAGCTTGAACTCGCGGCAATACACGCCCATGAATTGCCTGAATATGTTTGGTTTATTAGTTTTCATAACAGTATAGAATTACGGAGCGTAGACGGGTTTCTGCATCTCCTTCTTGATGCGCCAAAGGAATGTGAAGGGGAGCACCATGAAGATGATATACGCCACAAACCACACCCGCGAGTAATACAGATGCACGCCATTCAACGCCTGATCAATGTAAATCAGGAAGTTATAGCGCGTCGGCATGATCCAGCTGAAGATCCCCACGGAGCTGTACATGCTCTCTACGGGGAAGGAGAACGCCGCGATCGAGAAGGAGAGGATGCCCAGCAACGCCGACACCGACAGCGACATGCGAAGGTTGGGCAGAATGCCGAAGAAGAATAGCGCAACACCCTGACAGGCAAACACAAACATTATCTCCGACACCGTGAGCCACAGCCACGACCCATGTACGGGGTAGCCGTTGATCTTGAAGAGCCACGCCTCCATGAAGAGCGCCACCACGAGCCAGATGATGGTCTGCGGAAGCAGCTTCGCGAAGAGGGCCTTCACGATCGACCCATTCGCCATGCGAAGCAGCTTCACCGACGTGCCGTATTTTATCTCCTGGCCGAGCGAGAAGCACGTCACGAGCATGATCATAAGCTGCAAAACGCAGGGCACGAAGGAGTTGCAAAGATAGATGGCATAGTTGAGCCCGGGGTTGTGTATGGCGCGCGCGTCGATGTTGACGGGCAGCATCAGCGGCGCGGCCTCCTGCTCAGAGCCCCCCACGGCCTCCATGATATTGAGCGCGATGCCCGCTTTCGTATACATCGCCGTGGTCTTGAACGTCTTGAAAAGCAGCGTGCCCGGCACGAAATACGTCATGTTGGTATAGAACGTGATGGCCGGTTTCCTGCCTGCCAACAGATCCTGCTGAAAGTTTTCCGGAATAAGGAAGTAACCGAAAATCTCCCCCTCCTGCATCTTGTGGCGCGCCTCCGTGTAGCTGTTGCACGACGCCACGAGGTCGACAAGCTGCATATCGCCGAGCTCCAGAGTGACGGAGCGCGAGAGCGACGACCCATCCTTATCTACCATCGCGGCCGGCACCTTCACGGGCAAGCCGTTCTCCATCAGGTTGGTAAGGAAGAAAAAGCAGAAAAGGGGCAGGATGAAGAAGGCCGCCCAGTAGATGGGACGCCTCACCAGCTGCAGCACGCTTCTGATAAATATCTTCTTCATCGCTTCTGAGGTGTTACTGCATGAGTATTACCGACATACCGGGACGCAGATTCTCTATCGGCTGCTCGGGGCGTGCCTTGATCTGGAACGTGCGCGCATCGAAATCGCCTGTCGATTTCGTGGCCTGCCAGTTGGCATACGTGCCTAAGTCTTTGATATAATACACTTTCACTTCGGCCTCCTTGTCGAGGGCCGGTATCTTCACCTTGATCTTCGTGCCGAGCTTGATATCCTTCAGCAGCGTCTCGCGAACGTTGAACACCACCCAATGGTCGTCTTTCTGAAGCGACATGATCGGCGCGCCCGTGGCCACGAGCTCCGACACGTTGGGATACACCACGGTGATCTCACCGTCGCACGGGGCCGTAAGATACTGATCTTCAAGCAGCGCGTTCACCTCCTTCACGCTCCCTTTGGCTACATTCACCATAGCCTCGGCAGCCTCCTTATCCTCCTTCTGGGCCCCCGATTTGGCGAGCTCATACTGGCTCTTGGCCGCAGCCTCGCCGGCCTTCGCAGCCTCATACGCGGCCTTCGCCTCGTCGCGCTTCTGCTCGCTCACGACCCCCTTCTTGAAGAGGTTTTCCATGCGGTCGTAGGTCTTCTGTGTGATGCCTGTGGCCGCTTTCGCCTGCTGGTAGATCTCGAAAGCCCCCTGTATGATCTGGGAGCGCGTGCCGGCGTCTACCTTCTTGTTGGCCGCGCTCGCGGCGTTCTCCATGGCCTCGGCCTGACCGAGACGGGCGTCGACGAGCGTCGACTTGATGCGCACGAGCGTGTCGCCCGCCTTCACCTTCGCGCCCTCCTCCACGTAGAGTTCGGCCACGCGCCCGGGCAACTTGCCGGAGATGCGTATTTCGGTGGCGTCGGCCATGCCTTGCACGGTGTCGGGCCCCTGCTTGATGCAGAGGAAGCCGAACACGGCCAGGGCTGCCAACACGAGCAGCACGATTACGATTGTGAGTATCAGCACGCGGTCTTTCGCGCTTACAGCAGCCTCATCATTATTGTTTGGGGAGAGGGTAGGGGTATTTTCGTTGGACATAACTAAACTTCAATTATTAATTATGAATTATGCATTATGAATTATGCATTTAATATATAAGATTTCCTAAAACTTTCGCTAAATACGTCTGGCAGAGGCGTATGCCGATCTCGGCATCGATCTTCTCCGAATTGGCCTGGAGCCACGCCGTCTGCGCCCCGATCACATCGTTGGTGGTGAGCACGCCCTCCTTATACGCCAACTGCGCCTGACGCAGATTCTCGTCGGCCTTCGTGAGGTTGGTCACGGTCATCTCGTAGGTCTTCTTCGCCTCGTCGAAGCTGAACTGCGCCTGGCTCACCTGAAGCGACACCTTCTCCTCGGTGTCCTCAAGCATCAGCCGGCTCGCCGTAGTGTTGGCCTTCGCGGCCTTGTAGCGGTTGTAGTTGCCTCCCCAGTGCCAGATGGGCACGGTGACGGCCGCTCCCACGGAGAACCCTCCGCCAAACCGCTTCTCGAAGCCGTCGATCACGTTGGGATTCGAGAACGAATACGCCCCGACGAGCGCGATCTTCGGGAGCATCTCGCCCATCACGAGTTTTTCTCGGCTCTTCAACATATTGATTCCCTGGCGGATAATCTCCAAATCCTGTCGGCGGCTGTATACGTCGTTGAGATCTACCTCCGGGCTCATCGTCGCCGTGTCGGCCGTCTTCAGCTGCTCATCCTCGAGCTCCATCTGCGTGTTTACGGGGAGGCCGCAAAGCTGCGCGAGAGCCATGCGCGAGAGGGTCAGGCCGTTGCCCACCTTCGTCTGCGCTATCTTCGCCTCGTTGAGCGCCACCTCCACCGTCAGCAGGTCGCTGCGTGTGGCCACTCCCTCGTCGAGCATCGCCTGCACATTGTAGCGCAGCGTGTCTACGAGATTTACGAAACTGTCGGCGAGCCGCTGCTTCTCCTTGAGCGACACCACGAGCCAGTAGGCCTCGTCGACGGCGAAGACTACATTCTGTGTCAGACTGTTACGCGCCGCCTTCGCGATCAGTTCGCCATAGCCCGCAATCTCGTTGAGGGCGCGAATCTGGCCGCCCATGAAGATCGGCTGCGTGAGCGTGAACGCCCCGGCGAATACGTTGTGGGTGTCGAAGCTCATCGCCTCCTTCGGAATCACGGCCACCTCCGTGGGGATCATGCTCCCCGTCGAGGGGTCTTTGATCGGCGCCCCGGAGGGGTCTTTGAGGATGTTATACTGATAGCTCTGCGTGGCGGGGTCGAAGCTCATCGTGGGGAGCTTCGCATCCGCGCCCAACAGGCGGATTTCGTGCTGGTTATACATATAGGTGCCCGTGAAATCGATGCCGGGCAGATAGGCGGCCGAGGCGGCCTTCTTGTAATATTCGGCCCCCTTGAGGTTTTCTTCGGCCATACGGATAGTCTTGTTGTTCCTGACGGCCATATTGCGGCAGGAATCAAGGCTCACGGAGGCCGAAGCGAGTGTGGCTGGGGCGGCGAATGCCAAAATCAATAAAAGTTTATTCATGCGATTGCTTTTTCTGAAGGAAATGGATGCGAGGGGCGGCCCTCTGCGCCTGCTAAGGCATGCGCCAGGCCCCCTCTCAGAAATAATTACAAAATTAAAGCCATTTTGTTTATTTTTAACACTGTTTATCCGCATCGTGTCGAGTCCTGGTTCGGTGAGGCGTCTTTAGGCGCCCCAGAATAATCTGTCAATATAATCTGTAAATCTCTCAAACCCATTCATTTATCCTCCAAATCCGGCCTCCTCCCATTTGCTCACGTCGTAAATTTTCGCTAAATTTGCAAATATATATGAAAGCAATCATCCGCAAACTCACTCCCGAAACCTACGGCAAGGCCTACGCAAGCCTCTTCCGACTCGGTATGCCCGTACTCGTCACACAGCTCGGCATCATACTCGTAAACTTTGCCGACACTATGATGATCGGCGCATACGGCGTCAACGAACTCGCCGCCGCTGCCTTCGTCAACAGCCTCTATTTCGTTGTAATGGTGATGCTTATCGGTTTCGCCGGTGGCGTCACGCCAATCATCGGCGCCCTCTACGGTCGCGGCGACCACCACGAAGGGGGCATCATGCTCCGCGCCTCGCTACAGGTAAACCTCATCATGGCCTTCATCTTCACGGCCATCATGACCGGCATCTACTTCCTGCTCGACCACTTCGGCCAAGACCCCGAACTCCTCCCCGTGGCCAAGCAATATTACCTCATAATCCTCTGGACCATAATCCCGATGGCCGTGTTCAACTGCTTCCAGCAAACCGCCAACGGCACCACCGACACCGTCTCCCCGATGGTGATAATCCTCTGCGCCGACGTCGTCAACATCCTCGGCAACTACATGCTCATCTACGGCCACTGGGGCGCACCCGAACTCGGTCTCGCCGGCGCGGGCTACAGCACCCTCGCAGCCCGCACGTTCGGCGCCCTCGCTCTCGTGGCCCTCATGGCCTTCCGCAAGCGTTACCGCCCCTACTGGATGGCCCTCAAGACCGAACACGCCGGCGGCAAGCGGCGCTACAAGGTCTGGACCACCAGCTACCCCCTCATGATACAGAGCGGCGTGGAGTGCGGCCTGTGGTCGTTCGGAGCCGTCGTCAGCGGCTGGTTCGGCAAGATACAACTCGCTTCGTATCAGGTGATGAACACCATCGCCCAACTCGGATTCATGGTCTACATGAGCTTCAGCGTGGCCACCTCAATCCGCGTGGCCAACTACACCGGCACAGGCGATATCCAGGGCATACGCCGCATCACGAACGCCGGCCTGCATATGGTGCTCCTCCTCGCCACGCTCGCCTCCGTAGGCTTCTACTTCTTCGCCGAAGGGATGGTGCACCTCTTCACCCCCGACAATGAAGTCACGGCCTACGCCGTGTTGCTCGTGATCCCCCTCATCCTCTACCAATACGTCGACGGCACGCAGCTCACCTACGTCTCGGCCCTGCGCGGCATGTCAGACGTAAAGCCGCTCCTCTGGATCTCCCTGATCAGCTACATCGTGGTAGGCATCCCGCTGTTGCTCTTCATGGCCAAGGGCCTCGACATGCAGACCGTCGGCGTCTACTACAGCTTCTCCGGCGCCCTCGCCACCGCCGCCCTCCTCCTCATCATCGCCTATCGCCGCGCCCTCCGCAAAGCCAGCTGACTGTAGGGACGCGATTCTTCGCGTCCACCGCGTCGGAGGCTGACTGGGATGAGGCGCGCCCTCGCGCCTCCCACCGCGTCTTGGTCCCGTGGGGCGTCTTCAGGCGCCCAAATTCACTAATTTAAGACTCTTTAATACTAAAAATTGTGAATTGTCAAATAATTATCATTACTTTGCAATCCCAAACGAAACCCCACCATTCCCAGCCGGGAATGTCAAAATAATCGAATGAGAGCAATGGGTAAAATCATAGCTATCGCAAACCAAAAAGGCGGCGTCGGCAAAACCACCACCGCCTTCAACCTCGGTGCCTGCCTCGCTGCCGACGGCAAAAAAGTCTTGCTCGTCGACGCCGACCCCCAGGCCAACGCAACCTCCGGCCTCGGCGTCAACGCCGACGACGCCGAAGCATCCGTCTACGAATGTATCGTCGACGGCGTGCCTGCCTCCTCCGCAATCCTCCCAACCTGCGTGGAGGGCCTCTCCATTATCAGCTCACGTATCGACCTCGTCGGGGCCGAAGTGGAGCTCATGAACCGTCGCGACCGCGAAAAAGCACTCTCAAAGGTGCTCGAACCGGTCAAAAACGACTACGATTTCATCCTGATCGACTGTAGCCCCTCGCTCGGCGTTATCACCGTAAACGCACTCACGGCGGCCGACTCCGTAATCATCCCCGTGCAGGCCGAATACTTCGCCCTCGAAGGTATCTCGCAGTTGCTCAACACTATACGCATCATCAAGAGCCGCCTGCGGCCCACGCTCGAAATCGAAGGCTTCCTACTCACGATGTACGACGCCCGCCTGCGCCTCGCCAACCAGATCTTCGAGGAGCTCAAAGGCCACTTCGGCGACATGGTGTTCTCTACGGTGATCCCGCGCAACATCAAGCTCTCGGAGAGCCCGAGCCACGGCCTGCCCGTGATTCTCTACGACCCCGAGAGCCGTGGCTCGATAGCCTACACACAGCTCGGCCGCGAGCTCATAGCCCGCAACCGCCGCAAAAAAGCGTAACCCACACGCCGCAAGAAAGCGTAACCCTCACCAACTCAAGCTTTAACAAACTCTAACGAATGGCTTTGAAAAGAAACGCATTGGGACGCGGACTCGATTCGCTCATCTCGATGACCGACATACAGACCGATGGCTCCTCGGCCATCAATGAAATCGAGGTAGACCTTATCTCGCCAAACCCCGAGCAGCCCCGCCGCACTTTCGACGAGGAGACACTCGGCGAGCTCGCTGCCTCGATTCGCGAACTCGGTATCATTCAGCCCCTCTCGCTACGCGACGCGGGCGACGGCACCTACCAGATCATAGCCGGCGAACGTCGCTGGCGCGCTGCCCGCATGGCCGGCCTGAACACCGTGCCTGCTTACGTGCGCACCGCCTCCGACTCGGAAGTGACCGAAATGGCCCTCATCGAGAATATCCAACGCGAAGACCTCAACGCCATCGAAGTGGCCCTCGCTTTCCGTAAACTCCTTGATACCTACAATCTTACGCAAGACCGTCTCTCGGAACGCCTCGGCAAAAAACGCTCTACGATAGCCAACCACCTCCGCCTCCTCAAGCTCCCCGCAGAGATTCAGCTCGGCCTGCGCGACCATAAGCTGGAGATGGGTCACGCACGCGCGCTACTCTCCGTGGCCGACCCCAAGGAGCAGCTCAAGCTCTACAACCTCATCCTCAAGGATGATCTCACTGTGCGCCGCGTGGAGGAGCTCGCCCGACAGATCGCCAACCCCGAACTCGTTGAGCCTCAGCAGAAACCCGCCAAGGCCGAGCCCGACTATGGCCGCTACGACGGCTTCGCCCGCAGCCTCACCGATTTCTCGCCGACGGCCGTGAAGTTTGCACGCAGCGCCAACGGCAAGGGCTCCATCACTTTCAAGTTTACCTCCGACGAGGAGCTCCAGCAGCTCGTGGATATGTTTGAGAAAATGAAGCAGAACTGACCCGCTCATGATTACCCGACCTCTCTACATATTCTGCACCCTGCTCCTCGCCATCTGCGGCTCCCTCCCGGCTCGCGCCTCCCTGCTTGAGGCCGCCCAACTGCCGGGCGACTCTACCGTATACCTCGACGCCGACGTCCTGCTGCGCGAACCGGGCAGCTACGATGAGGCGGCCGACACCGTCCCCACGGTGGTGGTAGACGAAAACTCCCCCTACGGCCTCGACGGCAAGAAGGAATTCAACCCCTCGCCCACACGCGCCGTCTGGATGTCGGCCCTCTTCCCAGGCCTCGGGCAGGTATACAACCGCCGCTATTGGAAGCTCCCGATCGTAGTGGGCGGTTTCATGGGCCTCGCTTACGCCACAAACTGGAACAACAACCAGCTCACCGACTACACCCAGGCCTACCGCGACCTCATGGACAGCGACCCCTCAACGAATTCGTACATGAATTTCTTCCCGCCTACCACCAACGAGGCCGACCTCGACAAGACCTGGCTCAGCAACACGATGCGCAGCCGCCGCGACTTCTATCGCCGAAACCGCGACCTCTGCATTATCTGCCTCGTGGGCATGTATATGCTCTGCATGGTCGACGCTTACGTCGACGCTTCGCTCGCCCACTTCGATATCTCTCCCGACCTCTCGATCGACTGGAGCCCCGCAATGATGGTCAACCCCTCCGACCGTAAGGTCAGCCTCGGCCTAAACTGGGCCCTAACTTTTTAACCCCCGCTTATCCTCACCGACATGAAAAGAACCTTCGTCTACCTCCTTTTGGCCGCCGCCTCTCTCTCCGGCTTCGCCAAAAAAGATACAAAAAAGGCCAATGTGCTCGACCTCAAGCAGAGCATCACCGACCAGGCTATCGTATACCCCGAAAGCTTCGAGGCCGACACGCAGAAGCTCCTCGAAAGCTGGTTTATAAAGAATTACACCGCCACCGACAACCGCTACGAGACGGAGCCCGACGTCGACGTCTCCGACGAGGAGATGGTGCGCCGCCTCAACGCCCTCCCCACGGTGATCGAGATGCCCTACAACCAGGTGGTGCGCAGCTACATCGACCGCTACACCAAGCGCGGGCGCGCCCAGGTGGCCGCCATCCTCGGTCTCAGCCTCTATTATATGCCTATCTTCGAGCAGGCTCTCGAAGAGCAGGGGCTCCCGCTCGAGCTCAAATACCTCCCCGTGGTGGAGTCGGGCCTCGACCCCAACGCCGTCTCGAAGCACGGCGCGTCGGGTCTCTGGCAATTCATGCTCGGCACGGCCAAGGGGCTCGGCCTGGAGGTAAACTCGCTCGTCGACGAGCGTCGCGACCCCTACATGGCCTCGGAGAAGGCCGCGAAATACCTCAAGGATCTCTACGCCATGTATGGCGACTGGTCGCTCGCCATCGCGGCCTACAACTGCGGCCCGGGCACCGTCAACAAGGCCATACGCCGCGCAGGCGGTGAGGCGAAAGACCATGACTTCTGGTCGATCTACAACTATCTCCCGGCCGAGACGCGCGGCTACGTGCCCATGTTTATCGCCACGAATTACGTGATGGAGTATTACCCGAAGCACAACATCTCGCCCGTGCTCCCCGTGAAGCCGCTCGTGATGGACACGCTCCAGATTGCCGAGCGCATCAACTTCAACCAGATCTCGCGCGTGCTCGACATACCCATGGACGAGCTCCGCATACTCAACCCGCAGTTTCGCGCCGACGTGATCCCCGGCACGCAAGATCTCGCTTACACCCTCATCCTCCCTTCGCAGCAGATTCACGCTTACCTTATGAGCGAGAACGAGATACGCAACCTCGACTCCGACAAATACGGCCAGCGCGGCACGGTGGAGCCGGGCGACAATCCCTCTGACGCCCTCCTCGCCATCGACGAGACGGAAGCCCACGCTTTCGACATCAACCCCGAAGACACCGGTGAGGAAGACGTGGCTCTCGCGGCCTCCGGCGGCAAAGACTCCGTGATCGTCCACAAGGTCGTAGCCGGCGAGACGCTCTCCTCGATCGCTTCCAAATACGGCGTCACCGTAGCGCAGATCAAATCTACTAACAACCTGCGCCGCAACGCCGTCCGCGTCGGCCAGCAGCTCCGCATCTCCACCTCCGTCCCCGACGTCCTCGACTTCGTCGCCCAATCCACCCCCACCAAATCGGCCAGCACCTCCAGCAGCTCCAAAGCGGCGAGCGCCAGCAAAGCCGCAGGCAGCTCCAGCTCCAAATCCGCTTCAAATAAGCCGGCCAAGCCGGCCGCTCCCACCTCC
>CAZGJH010000003.1:0-7122 GCA_964525735.1 uncultured Sangeribacter sp. | reverse complement strand
CTCCAGCTCCAAATCCGCTTCAAATAAGCCGGCCAAGCCGGCCGCTCCCACCTCCTACAAAGTAAAGAGCGGCGATAACCTCTCGAAAATCGCAAAGCAGCATGGTGTAACGATAGCTCAAATAAAAGCCGCCAACGGCATGTCTTCAGACGCCATCCGCGCCGGCCAAACCCTCAAAATCCCCTCCAAAACCAGCACCCCCAGCACAAGCACCAAAAAATCCACCTCCACCAAAAAGAAATCCAGCGGCACCTCCACAAAGAAGAAATCCAGCAGCAAAAAGCGCCGCCGCTAACTTGTAGGGACGCGATTCTTCGCGTCCACCGAGCACCTGGGCCGAAGCACCTGTTAGGTAGCAAGCGCGGTCCCCCGCGCCCTCCCCAAGTCCTGGTTCCGTGTAGCGCCTTCAGGCGCGCCCGTGCCCTCCCAAAAAAACGAGGGCCGAATCACAAATCCAATTTGTGATTCGGCCCTCGTTACGCAGTGCAAATTAATGGCAAGAGCAAGACCCTTCAGACCCGCAGCCATCGCCGCATGATCCGCCATCCCCGCAGGACCCACACGATCCGCAGCATCCGCCAGTCGGCTGCAACTCCTCCGGCGTAGCCTCTCTCACCTCAACAATTTCCCCTTCATATCTCACCGTCTTCCCGGCAAAAGGATGATTGAAATCCATCTTAATCTTCTCCCCAACTTCCTTCACGACGCCCTGCACACGATAACCCTCGGCAGTCATCATCGGGAGCACGGCCCCCTCCTTAACCTCCTCAGCTATCTTGCCATCGCGCATAAAGATCTCCTTGTCGAGCACGAGCTCATACTCCGGGTTGCGGTCGCCGAAAGCGGCCACCGGCGGCAGAGTGATCTCAAACTTATCACCCTTAGCCAAACCCTTCATCACCTCGACGAGCCCCGGCACAACCTCATGGCTCACACCATAAACCATCACATCCGGCTGTTCAGGCGAAGCCTCAAAAAGCAGCTCCCCATCAGCATCATCATACAATTTATAAGAATAGGCCACAAATTTCCCAGGCCCAACAATCTCTTTTCTATCCATATCATTAAAAATTAGAATTCAAAATTTCATCCCATTCATCCTCCTCATTTTGTCATCCCCCCTCAATTTGTCAAATTGTCATTTTGCCAATTTGTCCAAAAAATCCCCAAAAATCCCCCAAAAGCACCCCAAATCCCCCGAGCCCTCTGGCGAGGGGGCCTCTCACTCACTCAGCCGGCAAATCATCCGGATTCTCCGGATGCTTCAGCTCATACTGAGCCTGCGGCACCTCAACATTAAAGAAGAAGCTCTCCGCCACCTTATCCCGCAGCCTCCGCTTCGTCTCCGGCTCCGGCGACACAATCAGCTGATCATACCCCGGATCGATAAATTTCGCATCAACCGCCTCATAACCAAGCAGCTGCACCATATCATACTCATGCATCGGGTAGATCACATACCACGCATTCTCGATATCCTCGCCCGTACCGGTGCTCTTGATCGCTCCGAGCAGATGCTCCAAGCGATACTCCCAGATCTTCGCGCTCATATCCTTACGCTTCTCCTTGAGCACATGCACCAAAAACGACATCTGCCTCAAATCAAACGGATTATCGCGCAAACTCAGCTCCGCATACTTCCGGATCGTGTCGATCTCCTCCTTAGTATGCGTCGCCTTCAGGCGCAACTCGTCGGTCACACCCGAATACGGCGACAACCGGTAAGGGTCGTAATCCTCCTGAAACATATAGCCGAGGTAGAAATTACGGTATTCCTCATTCGTCATCGTCGTGTCGTTGCGGTTATACTTCGCCATAAGCTTCGGGAAGTAAAACGGGCTCTGAGGGTCGAGCGTAGTCTGCTTTATCTTCTCAAGGTCAGGCTTTTCCACCTTGATCTTGCGCTTGTTGGCCGCCGACGCCGACGGCACGCTCGTCTGCGCGTAGCTCAGCATGGCCGGCACGGCCAACGCCGCAACAGCCACCACCGGCACTATCTTCTTACAGATTCTTGATATATATCGAAACATTCGGATATGCAATTTTAAAGGGTACGTATACATATACAACACCCGAAACGCCAAAAATATTGTTCACGCTCCCCGCAGGCAACCCCGCAGGCACCCGCTTCACGAATCTCCCTTGTCGAGCTGATGCGCCGCGGCCTCGGCCGACGCCGTTGCCGTGGCCTTGTTCATCTCCGGATACGTCACCCGCGAATGATAAATCGTAGAAAGACGCTTCTTGAAGGTGTTCTTCACCTGCTCCACCTCCTTAAACGAGATCGGAGCCTCCTTCAGCAGCCCGTCGGCCACCTGGCTATCTACAATCTTATCTACCAACGAATCAATCGCTTGAGGCGTATACTCCTTCAGCGAACGCGACGCGGCCTCCACCGAATCGGCCATCATCAGGATAGCCGTCTCCTTGCTCTGCGGGTTCGGCCCGGGATACTGGAACTTCTCCTTGTCGATCACGATATCCGGGTTCTCGTTCACAGCCGTGTTGTAGAAATACTTCGTGAGCCCTCGGCCGTGGTGCTCCGAAATGAAATTCTTGATCACCGTGGGCAACTTCTCCTTCGAGGCCATCGCCAGGCCGTCCGTTACGTGTGAGATGATCTTCTGCGCGCTCGTCTCCGGATTGAGCCCGGCGTGCGGATTCACACCGTGCTGATTCTCAGTGAAAAAGATCGGGCTCTTCATCTTGCCGATGTCATGGTAGAGCGCGCCCGTGCGCACGAGCGTCGTGTTGGCCCCGATTGCGCGCGCGGCCTCGGCGGCAAGCGTCGACACCTGCATCGAGTGCTGGAACGTACCCGGAGCCTCCTCGGCCAACTGCCGTAGCACAGGGTTGTTGATATCGCTGAGCTCAACGAGCGTAACGGTCGAAGTAAACCCGAACACCTTCTCTATCACCAAGATAAGCACGTAGGCGAAGGAGAGTATCACCGAGTTGATGGCAAACGTGCCGAGCATGCGCCACGACAGCAGCCCCAAATCGCCCGACGAGAGCAGCGACACCACGAGCATCGAGAGGCAGTAGGTGATGAAGGAGAGCACGGCCGTGCGAAGCAACTGGCTGCGGCGACTCAACTGCCTGATACTGAACGTGGCGATCAAGCCCACGCAGAGCTCCATGAAGATAAACGTAAACTGGTAGGTGGCTATCAACGCCGAGATCATGATCGTAGTCACGAGCGAGAAAATCGCCGTGCGCGAATCGAAGAACACCACCACCGTCACCGGCACCGCCGCGAAGGGCACCAGGTAGATGCCGTTGGCGAAATATTCAAACATCACCACCGCGAAGATCACGAAGAGGGTGATGAAAAACACTAAGAAGGTCATCTTCCGCAGGTCGGCGTAGAAGCTCGGCCGGTAATTATAGAGGAAGGTGTAGAGCAGCCCGAAGATAAATACGATGTAAAGACACTGACCTATAAGGAAATAGATGTGCGTGTCGCTCTCCGCCTGCTGCGAGGCCATCATGTCGAGGTAGGTGTTGAGGTTGGTGAAGATCTGCGGCGTCACGATCTCGCCACGGTCTACGATTCGCTGCCCCTTCTTTATCACGCCCATCGCGCCGGTGACGTTGAGATAGTCTTGGCTGCGATATTTGTAATCGGTTGTCGTGTCGAGCACGATATTCGGTGTCAAGCTGATATTCAACGCTTTGCTCACCTCGGGCGAGAGCTTCGCCGTGGTCTCGTGCAGGTCGGCAGCGTAGGCGGAGTCGATCATCCCGAAGGCCCTCGCGGGCGAGAGCATCTTCGAGGCGTTGATCGTCACCACGGCCTTCGAGGGGTCGGTCGCCTCCACGAGCCGCAGCGACGAGGAGTGGGTGCTGTAGAGATTGTCGTAGAGGTGGGAGTCGAGCACACCGTCGGCATACGCCTTCTTCAGCAGCTTCACAAGAAGCTGCTGCTCATGCTCCGTGGCATGATGCTCTATGAGAGCCGAAAACCGCTCCACATTGGCCTTCTCCACGGCCGGCAGGCGCTTCACGAAGGGCACGAAGACGCGGTCGATGCTGTCGCGCATCTTGCGCGCCGAGGCGGAGTCGCGCAAGATCGGCGTGTCGAAATCGGCCGTGAGCAGAGCATACTTCCAGGGCTGGTTTTGCTCGAAAGAGTAGCTCTGATGGTCGGCCCTCGGCAAGATGAGCATGATCACGGCTGTGGCCAAAGCGGCCAGCCCGAGGCGCGTTAGTCTTAGTTTATTCCACATAATATCACGAGGTTATGATGGCCCGCGTCACGACATTCGCTGCGCGAACTTGATATCTTTGATTTTCTTTACCGCCTCGCACATCGCGTCGACGGTAAGCGTGTTGTCTACTTGCACGGTGATCACGCAATGAAACACCTCCTGCTGCGTGTCGATGTGCAGCCCGCGTATGTTGATCTGGAGCTTCTGCGAGATCGTGTTGATGATCTCTTCGAGTATGCCGTGGCGGTCGATGCCGTCGATACCCACTACGGCGAGGAATTTCTCGGCCGTGCCCTCCCAGCGCGTGGCCACGAGCCGTGGCCCGAACGCGCTCTTGAGGCGCATCGCGTTGGGGCAGCTCACTTTGTGCACCACCACATTCTCATCGTCGTCCACGAAGCCGAGCACGTCGTCGCCCGGAATAGGGGAGCAGCAGGTGTCGAAGCGGTAGTTGGGCGTCTTGTCGTCGGGGTGAAGCACGTACACCTGCTTGCGGTCTATGGGCTTCTTCGGCTTGTCGCCGCTCTTCTTCTTCGATGAGAAGGGATTGCGTAGCCATTTGCCCAACAGCGACTTACGCTTCGTCATCAACTGCTCAAGCACCTTCGGCGGCAGGTTGATCGAGTCGGTGGCCAGCATGATGTAGAGGTCGCGGAGCTTCGTGAGGTGGTAGTTCTGGAGCACCTTCTTTATCAGCTCCTCCGTGGGGTTGACACCCTCTTTGCCGAGCAACTCCTTGAAAATGTGCTCGCCGCGCTCGGCCAGGTAGTCTTTGTCTTTGCGAAGCACGGCGCGTATGCGCGTCTGCGCCTTGGCCGTGTGGCAGAGGTCGAGCCATTCAGCTTTCGGCGTCTGCGTGTCGGAGGTGATGATCTCCACCTGGTCACCGCTCTCGAGCTTGTGTGAGAGCGGCACGAGGCGATGGTTGATCTTCCCGGCCATGCAGTGGAGCCCGAGCTGCGTGTGTATGGCGAAAGCTAAGTCGAGCACGGTTGCCCCCGAGGGGAGTATCTTCAGATCACCCTTCGGCGTGAATACGTATATCTCTGAGGAGAAGAGGTTTAGCTTTATCGTGTCGAGAAAGTCGATGGCGTTCGGCTCGGGGTTGGCGAGGATGTCCTTGATGGTGTTCACCCACGTGTCGAGCTCCGAATCGTCTGATTTCTCGCCTGTTTTGTATTTCCAATGGGCCGCGTAGCCGAGTTCGGCTATCTCGTCCATCTTCCGCGAGCGTATCTGCACCTCAATCCACTTGCCCCCCGGGCCCATGGCCGTGAGATGCAGCGCGCGGTAGCCGTTGGCCTTCGGTATGCTCGTCCAGTCGCGCAGACGGTCGGGGTGCACCATATGCCCGTCGGTGAAGAAGGTGTAGATCTGCCAGCAGCGTATCTTCTCGAGGGCGTCGTCGTCGTTCTCGAAAATCACGCGCACGGCGTAGAGGTCGTAGATCTCCTCGAAAGGCACCTTCTTATGCTCCATCTTGTTGAAGATGGAGTAGGCGCTCTTCACGCGGGCCTTGATTTCGTATTTAAACCCCGCTGCGTCGAGTTTCTCGCGCACGGGCTTCACAAACTCCTCCACAATCTTCTCGCGCTCCTCCTGGGTCTC
Organism: uncultured Sangeribacter sp.; assembly: GCA_964525735.1. Classification (GTDB taxonomy): domain Bacteria; phylum Bacteroidota; class Bacteroidia; order Bacteroidales; family Muribaculaceae; genus Lepagella. Next base: position 1,303 of record CAZGJH010000003.1, on the reverse strand, counting down.
CGTGATTCGCTCCTTGATCCAGGCGTAGGTCTGCGGATGCTCATATTTGAAGGCGAGGTCTTCCAATTCCTGCTTGATTTTGAAGAGACCGAGGCGATGGGCGAGGGGAGCGTACACGTAGAGCGTCTCGCCGGCAATCTTGAGCTGCTTCTCGGGGCGCATCGAGCCGAGAGTGCGCATATTGTGAAGGCGGTCGGCCATCTTGATGAGCACCACGCGGATATCCGTCGACATCGAGAGCAGCAGCTTGCGGAAATTCTCCGCCTGGAGCGACGCTTTCGCCCCGAAGATGCCACCCGAGATTTTCGTGAGACCCTCCACGATGTCGGCGATCTTCGTGCCGAAAGCCGCTTCGATATCCTCGCGCGTATATTCGGTGTCTTCGATCACGTCGTGCAGAAACGCCGCGCAGATCGAGGTGGAGCCCAGGCCGAGCTCCGACACCACGATGTTGGCCACGGCGATCGGGTGCAAGATATAAGGCTCTCCGCTACGGCGGCGCACACCCTTGTGAGCCTCCTTCGCGAAGCGGTAGGCTTTCTCTATGATTTCCACCTTCTTACGGTGGTTGCTTGCCAGATAGGCTTTCAACACCTCGCGGTAGGCGTCTTCTACCAGACGATCCTCCTCCTCAGGCGATTTAGGGAGATATTCGTTCATGAGCCTCAGTCTTTGTCCGAATCAAAACTATAATCAGAAATTCAGATCCCTCCAGATCCCTCCAGAATCCTCAATCTCTTTTACTGGGCGGTGGCTTTAGCCACCGAAAGCCCTCTGCAGCTCCCAGCCAGATCCTTCTCTTTTACTGGGCGGTGGCTTTAGCCACCGAAAGCCCTCTGCAGCTCCAGCCAGATTCTTCTCTTTTACTGGGCGGTGGCTTTAGCCACCGAAAGATCCTGAATTAATTCTGAAGAGAGGAGAATCCCTCTATCTCTTCAGATTACAAAATTAATGAAAATTCTTTATAAATAGGAGTAAAGGCGATAGAATTTTTTTTGCGGCTACAGGCCGAAAGGCCTGTAGCCGCAAAAAAAAGAAACGCTCGCCTCGCGGAGAGCGTTTCCCACCTTCTATCGGATCTGTCAGGGTCTGCCGCTCTTCCATGCGGCAGGCAGGAATCCTGACAGCTTCCGTTTCCGAAAGAAGTTTGATTGATAGAAATTACTAATGTATATAACCCAAAATTTAGACAATTATGTTTTCCTTGCTTAAGGCATAGGTTTAAGGCCCTAAAACATATCTAAGTCATGAAAAAAGTTTTCAATAATCCACAAAGAGCCGCTTTTCGCCGCTCCCTATGCTT
>CAZGJH010000002.1:0-74080 GCA_964525735.1 uncultured Sangeribacter sp. | reverse complement strand
TTACCGTCGGCTTTAGCAAGTTCTGATTTTATGATGAGTGACTTTACTTCGTCGGTCGTGCATTTACCGTCGAAAGCAGTCACCGCACGATTAAGCTCGGAAGGATTGATGTCAACAGGGACAAGCCATACGGTTGCCATGTAAGCCAGCAACAACCCTCTCCGCGCCTTTTGTGTTTCAGACATAGAAAGTGTGTCCATTGATGCCAAAGTCTGAAGAGCATTCTCAGGATTATCCATCATAGTCATCTCAGTGCTCTCCAATATGCTGTTGGTTTTGGTACAAGAGCCAAATAGGAGCAAGGAGATCGCGAGTATCATCAATATATATCTTTTCATTAGTTAACGAATTGTCAATATATATTTAACGGGATTGATGATAGATTAATATGTCATTTAAAACGATGGGTTGCAACCGTATCACGAGATGTCACAATATCTATATAAGGTTGAATATTCCGGTTAGGTATATTTTCATACCTACCAGTGGTCACTGAAACGCGTTTTTCAAGATTGCACGAGGCTACGAACAAACATCCTAAGAAGCTTGCTAAGAGTATTATGATTGATATTTTGATGCTATGCTTTTTCATATTTTGAATGTTGTTTAATGAGTGAATGTTTCGGCTGTACGCACGAAAAACTCGCCAAACCTATAATCGAGGTCACCGTTCACTACGTTACCGGAATAGTAAAAACTTTTACTTTGTTACTTCCCTGGTGCCTAGAAAAAGGACATGCCTTTTACAAAATTACGCACAAAAAATGAAAAATGGATATACGATTAAGCAAAAATCGTTTCGGAGAGTGTGATTTATATACTTAGGTATATTTTTTGAGGTGTGGCAGGCCAAATAACAGTTTCTTTTAGACGCGGCTTAAGCTTTTAGGTTGAATCTTGAGATATTCGGTAATCTCTTTTTGTGGAACGTCTTCTTCAATTTGTGGATGCTGATGGATAAGGTCAGTGTATCGTCGGTAAGGGACAACTTCCGGCATAACGTGACGGGAAAAGTGACGGGGTAACAGGACGTGGATAGCGAGGCTTGTTGGGCCTCTTGAAGAATGCTTTTGTGTAAGTTATAAAAAATTCGTATATTTGCAGTAAAAATTGAAACTTCTATGAATATTTGGATTTTTCTGCCTCTTGTGGGCGCTATTATTGGTGGCTTTATTGGCAATCGTGCATACAAAAAATATCAGAATAGACACAAATAAGTCTTTTTTCTTTATTCTTTTAGCGTCAGCGAAAGGAATACCAAATTCGCGGTCGAAGCCGTCGGGATTTGCAATGAAGCTGTTATACCATTCACGCATACAAGGACCAATAGCGAATGGAAATACTTTTTGATCTTTTGCTGAAAAATTTGGTTATTTGAATAGAATGAGCTAATTTTGCTCTCACAAAAGTGCCGGTATTGATTTTAGTCTCAGTATCCGCACTATAAAAGGACTAAGAGGTCAGGCATGAAGCTTGGCCTCGACCTTTTAACAGTGTACTTGGAACGCCCAGTCGCGCCCGACTGCACAATAAAAAGATCAAATCGAGTCTTGCCCATAGGGTTGGGCTCGTAACTTTTTATTCATTGTTAATTGGATTGATATTCTGATTTTTAATTGTGCCATTAAAACAATACCCATAGTGTGATGACCATTGATAAACTTGAATTGACGCGGAAAATTGTTGACGAACTGAATGAGGAAATTGGTTTGTCAACAATCCTTATATATCCTAACAAACGGAAAAAGGTAACACTCACAAGCAGCAAATTTGGAGGCCTTCCGTATTGGGATGACTCCAAGGTATATCCAACAGACAAGAGTGGGAACAAGTTAAAACTTCTCGCTCAGTTTAACCTTGATGATATTTCAGAATACTTCTTGGATAGAAGAGACCTACTTCCTAAAAGTGGAATACTCCAATTTTTCCTTTTATCGGGAAACGATTATTTATATGGGTCAGATTTGGACGATTACACAAATGATAACTGTTTTCGTGTCATTTATCATTCTACCGTCAATAAAAGCATTACAAGAGAGGATATCCTGGCTTTGGGAATTCCTTCGGCCGTGGTTGCCGCAAATGACTATGAACCTATAACCGGCGAGATCGGCCTTGATTTCAAAGTTACAAGAAAAGCATCTCCGGAGCAAGAGGATTTCAAGAAGAAATTCATAAAAAAAGCTTCTTTATATGGTTGGAATATTAGCGAGACTGGGAATTGCGTATCGAACAATTTATATGCTTGCTTGGAAGAGGATGACGTAAGAGATGAATTAGATTATTGTACTTATATTGAGGAAAATTGTTTATTGGGTTATCCTACATATACGCAATTAGGGGATCCTCGTTTTGAGGAAGAATGTTATTCAAAGTATGATACTCAGTTATTCCAAATGGTAAGTTATAACGAAGAAGGCACCAATTTCATGGCAATTTGGGGTGATATGGGTATTGCGCTTTTTTTCATAAATCATGAAAATCTTCTTAATCAGGATTTTACCGACATAATGTATTATTGGGATTGTAGTTAATTCGTTATCTCAAGTGACGAAATATCGCGATATATCTCGAGAGTGAATTTCTTGCCCACAGATCTAAGCAATAAGGTATGAATTTTGAATAACGCAGCCATTCTTTATTTGCTTGACGCTCTACAGCCTTTTCTCTCCAACATGAAGGAGTGGAGAACTTGTAAGTAGATAATCTATCTTGTAATTGATTCATAGCCGAAGTAGTTAAAGATTGTATTATTTCTGTATTCTTCTGAGATTTTAGACATCAATTCCAAAATGCTTCAGGAGTTTGTCGAGACCTTCTCTATGTTTCTTAGGATTCTTTTCTTTCAGAGAAAGGATATTCTGAAGTTTCCACCGAACAGACGGATATTGACTAAGATCTCCGGCACAGCATTTCTCCCAATCCGGTGAACCGTTTTCAAATGAAATCAGGAATTCCTGATCAGTCTCATCCAGCCCTCTATTCACTACCTCAATCAGATTATTTCGGGAAGCTTCGTAGTCTGCGTATGAAAATGGCTCATCGGTCATACCTTCAAATTGATTTTCCAATGCCTCGGTTTGATTGATTGGATTGGGAGCCAGTGATTCCACTATTGGCTTATCGCTACCTAAAAGACAAAGCATGAAGCCGTCTTTGACCTTTGCAAACTCCTCATCGGTTATACCCCGACAATCAAACAAATCACGAGGATGCTGGCGACTGAGGGCAGCTGCTATTTTACCTCCGTAGAGTTGTGACCATGAGACGATATTGGCATAGCAGTTCATCCTGAACTCATCCCTTGCTTTTTCGCATAATTGAATCGTTTCTGTGTTACCTAAAATCCCCCTCTTGGTGCCGTTTACCTCAATCTTTATGGTCGTACCATCCTTTGTGCATTGGAGTTTCCATACGTTAGCTTTGTGAACGACACGAATTCCCGGCACCGCTCTCTCAATGGAGGATTTCAAGTCTGCCAAGTGAGCATTGATTGCTTGGAGACTGGTGTCCCGATCCGCGAGGGGAATATAAGTAATATCTATGTCAACTGAATAACGGTTGAGATTCCGATGGAACAGATTGATAGCCGTACCACCATGTACTGCGAAATCCTTTATTCTGAACACTAATGGCATGATACGGATTAAGAGTGCGACCTGCTTGCGATATATCTCATTCATAATCATTCAATTCTTTAGGGATCGTTATTTTATATTTAGAGACGTAAGTGCCATTCTCGACAAGTTGTAATTTGGATTTGGTTATTCCTAAGGCATCCTTATTTAGGAGATCGAACCAATAATGACCGGCTTTCTCTGCCATATATAGGAACATTCTTTTTACTTTCTGGCTCGAAGTGTTCTCCAATGCTTTCTGCACTCCATTAGGATCAAGTGACGTAAGTTGCTCCATCACGTAATACAGATCCATATAGTTATAGTGTGAAGGAACGAGGTAAAGACACTCCAAGAAAGCCTGTTCGGGTGTTGATACTACGAGCTCCAGATTGTCTTTCTTAAGCAATTGTGTAGTGGGATTAGAGAATATTCCGGTCGAGAATGTTTCAATACTCATATCAAACTTATCGCTCTTAATCCATTCTTTTGGCTTCATTGGGTCAAACGACACCATCAACTTAGGTTTACCCATAGGAACATAATGACTGAAACCAAGAAGTTCAAGTGCTGAATGGGCGCCAATGCGGACACTCTTCCCTGTTTGCAACGAATAAGAATGTATAGCAGCCAAAGCCGACAACTTTTCGTTGCGTCGGAACAAAACGCCATTGGCCAGTGATTCCAACCAGCCACTGTCCTTGTATCTCTTTGTCAACTGGGACGAATATCCCATTTTACTGAGCCATTCCGAAAAAAACAACCCTCCGTACACGCCACGCGATAATAATTGGTTGATTTTTGACCCTAATGATATATCCATAGTTTAGTTCTAAGCTAAATTTTCAACTGCAAATGTAGCAAGTTATTTTCAAGTCACCAAAAATATGGTTGAAATTATCTCCATATTCTACATCATTAGTATATATTCCAGCAAAAATATCAACCTTTCCGACTTTATAGAGCTCGGCTCAGGCCTTTATGCGATGGTCGAAATAATAGTTCCGCCGGCCAGTCCAGATTGAGACTGTAGAAGGTTGGGAGCGAGTCAGGCACTAATGCAGATCATAAAAAAATAAAACCACCTGTTTTTCTTGCTGAGAAGTAAAATCAGATAGTTTTATTTACTTGATAATCAAGCAATTAGAGTGGAGGTGGAGGGGATTGAACCCTCGTCCAATCACGAAGCCAATAAGCTTTCTACATGCTTAGTCATTGACTTGATTTTCGTGATACGGCAGGCTCACGACTACCAACCGTATCCTTATCCTTTTAACTTCGGGATTCCGTCAAGGCTCCGGAACCCCTATTTCCGAATTTCTCTGCACCATCTTGTCCAAACGTCTCGGAACAGGGCAATGGGATGATGTCTCGTTTGCATCACTTTGACGCAAATAAAGCCAACCTACTATACTTCAGTTTAGGCAGCGAGAGCGTAAGTATTCTTTTCGCCAATTATAGTTCGATGCGTTGTGATTATAGAGCTTGCACATCAAAGCTCTGCATGCTTACTTACCGTCTTGACGTGCTGTCAAATCCAGTCACCCCCTTCGGTAAATATTCTCAAATCGAAATTTGAGTTTGCAAAATTATGAAATTTCTCAATAATGACAAAATAAATTAACAATCTTTAAGCAATCTTCAATATCTTTTAGATTACTTAAAAGGAGGAATTTTTTGATAACGACGATCAGTTGGCGATAAGTCCTGACATACCGGAATGGTCAAACGACATGTAGACGCGGGCGAACTGACGAATGAGAAGAATCGAAGAGGGACGTGGCGACTTTTGACTTCGCGTGCTCAACTCCGGCTTCAAAGAAATTATGGTAGAGTTGTTTGTCATAGGCGATAACGGGTTTGAGGGGTTGGCATTTTGCCAAGCTTTCAACTATAAAACGAAAGCATAACTTTTTTTATTATATCGCCATTGAAAAAGCCGCAAAAAAATTACTCTGCCTTTTCCCCTGAGGAAAGGCAGAGCTCCACTTCAATTTGTAAGCACAATATCTTTCTCCTGAGCCAGACGACGCAGGTTAAGAATCGCGTAGCGCATACGACCAAGAGCTGTATTGATGCTCACCCCCGTCATGTCGGCTATCTCCTTGAATGAAAGGTTCTGGTAATATCTCATGTGAAGCACCTCTCTCTGAAGATCAGGCAGTTCGTTGATCAGATATTTCACATCCTCTCTTATCTGCTCGGAGATGATCATATCTTCGATTGTCTCCTCGCATAATTCCTTACGGTTAAGCACATCCACATCATCAATATCCGCACTCTGGATATTCTCCGACTTCTCCTGGCGGTAGTAATCTATGATCAGATTGTGGGCTATGCGCGATATCCAAGCAGGGAATTTACCGTTTTCTGTGTAACGCCCCTGTTTGATCGTCAGAATCGCCTTTACAAACGTCTCCTGAAAGATATCATTGGCCACATCTTCATTCTTGATGATTCGAAGAATGTAGTTGTAGATGCGGTCTTGATGGCGCTTCAAGAGGATATCAAATGCCTCATTGTCGCCCTGCGCATAAGCTTTAACCAGCTGTTCGTCGGTTATGCTCATTTTTTTTGTCATTCTGTCTTCTCTTTTTTCGTTAAGTAGATGTCTGCGATAGGCGGTTATTTTTGGTGATGGTTTATTGGGTTTTCGTTTCTAAATACAAAAGTATAAAAATATCAGGTCATACACAAATATACAACCTGATATTTGTGTTAAATAATCTTAATGCAACAATATCAGAGGAAGTTTTCAGTTATATGTTAACACTTTTAACAAGTCGGATGGCGGCCCATTCCTTATCTACCTTTTTCTCCGTGAGCTCGAATCCATACTCGCTTGCCACACCCATCACAATCGGGATATCCTTCTCATAAAAGCCGCTGAGCAACAATTCTCCCCCACTCTTCACCTTCTTCGAATATGCCTCCAAATCGTTGGTGATGATATTGCGATTGATATTGGCAAGGAAGTAGTCGGCTTCTGGAAGCTCTGTCAAGGCTGTGGCATCGCCACAGATCATCTCGGCTCCAACATGATTCAAGGCCACATTCTCTACAGCATTTTCCCATGCGAAAGGATCAATCTCTATTCCTGTTACGGTTTCTGCTCCACGCATCTTGCAAAGAATTGCCAGGATACCGGTGCCTGTGCCCATATCGATCACTCTCTTTCCCTCCATATCAGCTTCAAGAATCAGCTGTATCATCTGTGAAGTGGTGGAATGATGCCCTGTGCCGAAAGCCATTTTCGGATCGATCAAGATATCATAGCGAGCCTGCGGGATATCCTTGTGAAACGATGAATGCACCACAACCTCCTCGCCGATCGCGATTGGCTGGAAATAGTGTTTCTCCCACTCCTCGTTCCAGTTCTCCCCTTTCACGAATTTCTCTATCACTTTCATCTCGCTTTCGATAGGGAAATCGGCTATGGCCTCATCCAATTTCGCCCTGTCGTAAAGATGATCTTGAATATATGCCGTAAGACCCTCGGCATCCGGAGAGAAAGATTCGAAGCCGATATCGCCTAAGAAGGCCGCCAAAAGATCGGTGAGCGTCTCTGAACAAGAGCTGCAATCTATCCTAACTTCTATGTAATCCTGCATTTCTCAAATTCTTTTTTTGATTTCGACTGGGAAGCATCTCAACTTTTTTTCAGAAAACAAAAAGTTAAAACAACTTCTGATGCAAAGTTAGCCATAATTTTTCAAACAGAGCGCACTTCACACAAAACTATTGACCCGCTTCACTTCCTTCATCAACTTTTTTCAAATTTTTCAACCTTTTTTAATCTTAATTCGTTATTACAACAAAGCGTGTTCCTCCGGCAACACCTTATTAAATATAAGGCGCCTCCGATTTGAATCTGAGAGCGGCCACACGGAACAGAGCTTTTGAAGATAAAGAAACTTATTTAAAAGATATTATGAAAACCTTCGAATCAAGAATCAAAGAAGGCATCCCGTCGGTGGTGGTTTTCCTGCACGCCGGTCTTCACGATGCCACAGAAGTGAAAAGAATCGCCGAAGTTCTCAGAGCCAAATACGGTGATAAGATAAATATCATGCGTGTCGATGCTTCTTACGATCATCGCCTGAAACATCAGTACAACATCCTCAAATACCCCACCTGGATTCTCTTCAAGGAGGGCGAGGAGCTGATGAGAGAAACCGGCCACAAGACTGCCGGCCAAATCGCCGAGATGGTAGACAGAGCTCTCTAATCTCAACCATATAACACTCTACGATAACAACATAATTTAAAATATCTTCTTCCAATTATGAAAGAACTGAAAGGATCAAAGACTGAAGAAAACCTTAAGATGGCGTTTGCTGGCGAGAGCCAGGCATGTGTAAAGTATTCTTTCTACGCCAAACAGGCCAAGAAAGATGGCTACGAGCAGATTGCCGCTATCTTCTCTGAAACTTCCTCTAACGAGCACGCTCACGCTAAAATCTGGTTTAAGTATCTCCACGACGGCGATATCCCCGCTACTCCGGAGAACCTCAAAGACGCTGCTGCCGGCGAGGAATACGAGTGGGAAGACATGTACAAGGAGTTTGCCGCTGTGGCAAAGGAGGAGGGTTTCACTGAAATCGCGAAGAAATTCGAGATGGTCGGCGAAATCGAACGCACTCATATGGAGCGCTACCGCAAGCTTCTCGAGAACATCGAGGAGGGAATCGTTTTCAGCCGTGATGGCGACCGCATGTGGATGTGCCGCGAATGTGGCCGTATCCACGTCGGAAAATCAGCTCCCAAGGTATGTCCCGTATGTGGCCATCCTCAGGCTTACTTCGAGCTTCGTCCCGAGAATTATTGATAAAATCAAGTAGCTACATAACATTAAAGGAGGACACCGAATCAAGGGTGTCCTCCTTTAATGTTATGTAGCTAAATGTTTCAAATATGGCCGCCGGCCAGGATATACAAGGTGATCAGAGACAAAACTACAAGTGTCGCCAGACACCATTTTTCTCCCCTTTTGAAGATCACTCCTCCACTCTTTCCGTGTCGGCGGTTATGCTCTTTGCGAGCCTGAATGAAGAAGCCTACCCCTATCAGATAGAACACTGAAGTCATCATCAGAAGGTTCAGACCACCTGCGTAAGCCATCCAGCAGCAGAAAAGCGTAGCCACTATACCGATGAAACGCATCCATGCCCCGTCGGCCTTCTTTATAAGGAAGAGGCCTGTAAAGAAATAGCAGGGTATTATCATCAAGCCGGTAATGTGGAGCGAAGCGAGATATGCATCGTCGGCCATCACCACCATAAGCAGAAAGAGCTCCATCACGATGCTTGACGCCACCAAGCCGAAAGCCGGCATGTTGTGACGATTGACTCTGCTGAACACTTTCGGCAAAATGCCAACCAACGAGGCTTCATAGGGCACTTGCGACACAACCAGCGTCCACGCTACCCAGCCTCCTAAAAGCGACACGATCACTGCTGAAATCACAAACCAATAGGCCCATTCGCCACACGATTCGCGCAAAATGTAGGCTATCGATGGGTCGGGCAATCCGGCTAACTGCGCTTTCGTCAACAAGCCGAAAGCAAGCAGCGAAACAGCTAAATATAGAGCCAACGAGATTAGAAAGCCTGCAAATCCGGCTCCTCCTACATCTTTCGGCCTTTTAGCACGGGCCGACATCATCACTGCGCCCTCCACTCCGAAAAAGCAGAAAAGTGTGACCATCATACACGCCTTGATCTGGCTCCCTACCCCTTCGGCATGCGAGGCAGCTCCCCAGAAGTCGACTTCGAAAAGCTTGGCATCGAAGAAAATCGCGAATACTCCTATTATGAATATCAGCATCACGACTTTCAACGCCGCAAGAAGCGAGTTGACGAAATTGGCGGTGCTAATGCCGTGGGCAACAATGTAATACATCACCCATATAAGGCACGAGCCGAATACTACCGTTTCCCAGCCATGCTCATGGAGGCGCGGGAAGAACGCTCCGAAAGAATCGTTGAGCATGACGGCATACGTCACATTCGAGAATGCTGTGCAAAGCCAATAGCCCCACGCAATATTAAAACCCGCGTAATTGCCAAATTCAGCCTGAGCATATTGGTAAATGCCGGCATTATATTGTGGATAATGCTCGCTAAGCCATTTGAAAGCAATTACAAGAGGGAGGATTCCAAGGCCGGTGATGCCCCATGCCAAGGCCACGGCACCCGGAGATGCCGACACAGCCATGTTCTGTGGGAGATTATAAATCCCCACACCAACCATCAATCCGAACACCAAGGCCGTCAGGGCCCAGAATCCGAGTTTACCTGTAGATAACATTAGAATTTTTAAGTGAGATGCAAAGCCTCAAGGAAGCGCTTCACTACGTCGGGCCTGCCGGTGTATTTGCCATGGTCTTCACTCAGCTTGCATGTGTCGCAAAAGAATGGCCATGACTCCGTGATCTTAACGGCCAACAGCTTCACAACGATATTCATCGGCTTTAACCCCGGAATATCGTTGGTGAAGTGTGTGCCTATACCATACGACGGAATACACTTTCCCTCAGCATATTGCTGAATCTTGAGCGCCTCGTCGACATTAAGACCGTTGCTGAACACCACCTGCTTTGTCTTTGAATCGATACCTAACGAACGGTATTTTTCTACGATTAGATCAAGCTGCTCATAATTATCGCCGCTGTCTACGCGCAGACCCTTGAACATATTGGCATAATCTTCCGAGAAATTCAGGCTGAAAATTCTCCAGCCATAAGTGTCGTAAAGAAATGTGCCCAAAGCCCCACGGTAGGTGCTCGACCATGTCTTCATGGCCAAATGATTGGCCATCTGGGGGCCATACATTCCGGCTATGGCGCAGATTATCTCGTGAGCCATAGTGCCTATCGGAGTAAGGTCGTATTTCATAGCGAAATACACATTGCTCGTGCCTGCCAAGCGTCCGGGCCCTTTACCCTGATCGCTACACTCTTTCATTGCCCTTACGGCAGTGTCTTGAGTGGCGAAAGATGCACGGCGTCGGGTGCCCATATCGCTGAATACGCACCCTCCTTCGATGAGGCGCTCAGCCTTCTTCCATGAGCGGCTATAGTAATCATCCAAATCAATGCGGTGAGTTTGACCCGTCATGATGTAATAGAGCTCGGAGATAATCGCAAGCACTTTTACCTCAAGTAAAATCGTATTGCTCCAACACCCCTCAAACTCCACGTTAAGATGTCCTTCATCATCCTGCCAGGCGTTCACCCAACGACGGTCGTATCTGAATCCTTTGAGGAAGGAATAAAACCAATCGGGGATGTAGCGGCAACGTTTCTGCATGAAAGCAACCTCCTCATCGGTGATGACGAGATTTTCGAGCAGCTCCACCTGATGCATCAGCTCCTCGGCGAAGCCGGGAGGATACACCGTGTTGTCGCGGTCGTTAAACCGATATTTCACCTGACACCGTGGATAATTGTCGATCACGGCGCAACACATAGTGAACTTATAGAGGTCGTCGTCGGTGAAATGAGTGATTATCTGATGCATACGATTTTTTTGATTTGGAGGCGAAGAAATTTTCAGATTATTTCGCAGCTTTTTTCTGCTCCTTGGCCCATGTGTCTTTCAAACCGATAGTCTTGTTAAACACAAGCTTCTCATCGGTAGAATCGGGATCTACTGTGTAATAGCCGAGGCGGGTAAACTGGAAGTGATCTTCCGGTTTGGCGTGTTCGGCTGCCCACGGTTCGATTTTCACATTCTCACGTATTTTCAGAGAATCAGAGTTAAGAAGATCTCTGAAATCACCCTCTTCGGCCGAAGGATTCTCTACCGCGAAGAGGCGATCATAATCTCTCACCTCAGCATCTTTTGCATGAGCCACAGAAACCCAGTGAAGGGTGCCCTTCACTTTACGGTCGCTGCCAGGGAGGCCGCTCTTAGTCTCGGGATCATACTCGGCATAAATCTCCTCGACCTCGCCATCTTCATTCTTCTTGACGCCTGTGCATTTGATGATGTAGGCACCCTTCAGGCGCACCTCCTTGTCGGGAGAAAGGCGGAAGAATTTCTTGGGAGGATTCTCCATGAAGTCTTCGCGCTCAATCCAGAGCTCGCGGGTGAAAGGCATCGGGTGCTTACCCTCGGCGAGGTTTTCAGGATTATTATCCATCTCGATTATCTCCTCCTTATCCTCAGGATAGTTGGTGATGATGAGCTTCACCGGATTGACAACCGCGCTGATACGCGTGGCCGTCTTGTTGAGGTCTTCTCTCACAGCGTGCTCAAGAAGCTCGATATGATTGAGGGCCTCATATTTGGTGTAACCGATACGGTTTACAAAATCCTTGATCGACGAAGGTGTGTAGCCTCTTCGGCGCAGGCCGCATAGAGTGGGCATACGGGGATCGTCCCAACCGTTTACCAGACCCTCCTTCACGAGCTGGAGAAGCTTACGCTTGCTCATCACAGTGTAAGTGAGGTTGAGGCGGTTGAATTCTATCTGGCGCGGGCAGTAGCTCTCGTCGGCGAGCTCTTTTACGAAATACTCGTAGAGCGGACGGTGAGGCACAAACTCCAATGTGCATATTGAGTGGGTGACGCCCTCGAAATAGTCGCTCTGGCCATGTGCGAAGTCATACATAGGATACACCTTCCACTGAGTGCCTGTGCGCCAATGAGGAGTCTTTATGATGCGATACATAATAGGGTCGCGGAAGTGCATATTGCTGTTGGCCATATCGATCTTGGCACGAAGCACCATCGAACCCTCGTCAAACTCTCCGGCGTTCATACGCTGGAAAAGGTCGAGGTTCTCCTCAATGGGGCGATCTCTGAAGGGGGAGTTGGTGCCGGGCGTAGTGGGTGTGCCCTTCTGAGCGGCAATCTGCTCGCTTGTCTGCTCGTCGACATAAGCTTTCCCCTCCTTAATCATTCTGATAGCGAGATCATAAAGCTGGGGGAAATAATCGGATGCGTAGTAAAGGCGGTCGCCCCAATCATATCCCAGCCAATGGATATCGCGCATAATCGAATTCACATACTCCATATCCTCCTTTTGGGGGTTGGTATCGTCGAAACGCAGATTGCAGGTGCCACCGAATTTCTCGGCTGCTCCGAAGTCCATGATAAATGCTTTCGCATGACCAATGTGGAGATAGCCGTTAGGCTCCGGCGGGAAACGGGTGTTAAGACGGCCACCGTTTTTGCCTGCGGCCAAGTCGTTTACGATCTCCTGCTCCACAAAGTTCAGACCGCCTTCATTGACGATCTCTTCTTCAATGATCTCTGTCATATAGTCAGTTAATTCTGTTATGCCGAGTCGGAAAATTTCACACTCGGGCTATTGAAAGTGCAAATTTAATAAAATTTTCCCGATATAATGTGGAGAACATTCAAACTTTTTCCAAAAAATTACCTTATACCGTATTTTTTTACTCTCCGGGAGGCCGCTTTTCTCCTTCTTGAGAGATACTTCACAAGAAATGATTTAGCAATTCTTAAATGTTGTGGATAGAACTTTTCTCTAACCCATATGTTTTTAAAGTAAATCAAAACAATAAGAATTATGAATTACTCGCAATTAATTTCATCAAAACCAGTGGTGCTGGTTGAATTTTTTGCAACATGGTGCCCTCATTGCCAGAAAATGATGCCTATTGTTGCACAGGTTAAGGAACTCCTCGAAGGTTCTGTAGAGGTATATCAGCTTGATATCGACAAGAATGATGAAGCAGCCGATGAAGCCAACGTAACTTCTGTGCCTACTTTCCTTCTTTACAAAAATGGTAAAGAGGTTTGGCGCCAGAGTGGCGAGATGGAAGCCCAGGTGCTCCTCTCGAAGATTCAGTCGGCCCTCTAAATCTTTATTCATCACATATTGATTACTAAAAATTGATTACTAAAAACTCTGAAGGGAGATTTTCTTCATTTATGTGGAGCGAATCTCCCTTTCGTCGTAAAATCGCACGATCATGGATAAACATCGAAAATCATATTCTTTGATCAACGATTATCTTTCAGCTTTGGGTGTGCCTCACACCGTGGATTTTTCCAATTCTCAATTTAAGGCGATGCCTTTCCCCACCCTCTTCGGTCTCTCCAAGCTGCTCCAGCAGTATGGTGTAGATTCGGAAGGCTATCTATTGAAAGATAAATCAGAAATCAAGAAACTGACCCCTCCATTCCTGGCAAAGACTTCAGGAGGACTGATTATTGTGATCAAAATCACCGATACAGATATCAGTTATCTCACTGAAGGGGAGGTGGAGACAATATCGCTAAGCGATTTCTTCCCTGTCTGGAGTGGCAACGTGCTCCTCTCTTATCCAAAACCGGATGCGAAAGAGCCGCAATATGCCACACATGCAAGAATCGACTTCTTCATGAAGGCGAAGAAATGGGTTTTGGCTATTTTCAGTTTGCTCCTTTTCACCTACCTCTTTATTACGCGAGGCCTTTACAGCAACCTATCAACAATCTTCATCACAGCTATCGATATCGCAGGGTTGCTCTTTACATATATGCTCGTACAGAAGTCGGTGCATATCCACACGGCCGCTACCGACAGAGTGTGTGGAGTGCTTCAGGAGGGTGGTTGCGACAGTATTCTGGAAATGAAAGCTTCAAAATTCTTCGGCCTGTTTGGATGGAGCGAAGTGGGATTCTCATATTTCTCTGTGAGTCTGATCACACTGCTTCTCAACCCTCATATGCTCCCCACGCTCGCACTCATAAACATCTGCTGCCTGCCGTTCACATTCTGGAGCATATGGTATCAGAAATTCCGCGCTCATAAATGGTGCACACTCTGTGTCAGTGTCCAGACGTCGCTTTGGTTGCTCTTCTTCTCCTATCTCTTCGGAGGTTGGGTTAAGTTGGCTTGGCCACCGACACTCGATTTCATACTCTTGGGCATGACTTACGTGGTTGTGATGCTCGGTCTTAACGCAATCATGCCACTCATTGAGAATAATAAATCTGATAAATAAGTAAAGAGAAAGATTATGAAAAAGCCAGTTTCAATACCTAAACCGGAGTTGAATGATGCCGAAAAACTGACACCGCTTCAACTAAATGAAATAAAAGTTGAGGATAAACACACTGTGCTCACGCCTCAACTTTTAAAACAAATGGGTTCGGAGAAATAAGATAAAAATCAATAGGAAGGAGGAAGTTCGTCAGGCATGTCGGCTTCCTCCTCCTCTTTTATTAGAGTGCCCTCGTCGGTTTGCAGTCCATGGCGCAACCACGCCTTGCTGATGAGGCGCCAGAGGAAGATTGCGCCCCTGAAACAGAGCTCGATACACATTGCGAGCCAAACGCCATCGAGGCCCATCGTGCCAACCAACAAAGCAGCCAATGGAACTCTCACGAGCCAGATGCTCGAAAAATTCATTACGGCTGGCCAGACGGTGTCGCCTACTCCTACCATCACGCCATATGCCACGATAGATGCCGCAAACATCGGTTCGGCCCAAGCCTCTATGCGCAATGCCGAGCTTCCGAGCGTCTGTATCTCCTTCACGGGCGAAAGAAGCTCCATCACGTAAGGAGCTCCTATCCAAAGCACTACTCCCATCACAGCCATGACCACCATGCCGAGGCCTACGGTGAGATAGCCGAATTCTTTCGCAAGATCCTTGCGTTTCGCGCCATAACTCTGCCCGGCGAGCGTAGTGGCTGCGTCGGCAATACCGTAGCCAGGCATGTAACAGAGAGCCTCTGCGGTGACGGCGAAAGAGTTGGCAGCTATCGCCATTACTCCAAGAGGGGCCACAATTACAGTAATCATGATCTGCGCGCCGCAAATCACGGCGTGCTCCAGTGTCATCGGAGCGGCCACTTTCACCGCGTTTTTCATCACCTGCTTCGTAGGTTTGAATGATCCCTTCTCACCTTTGAAGGCCAGCCCCGGTTGCTTGCAGCAGCCATACCACAAGATAGCAGAAGCAGTGACCACTTCAGCTAAAACCGTGCCGAGAGCGGCTCCGAGCACTCCAAGTCCGGCTCCAGGCAACGTGATTTGAAGCCCGGCGACACTAACCTCCCTGGTAGGGAAAATGAGGAGCATGTTGAAGAGGACGTCGAGCACGCACATCATCACATTCAAACCTCCAGGAACAATCATATTGCCCGAGGCCCTCAGCGCACCGCTACCCAAATAATTGAGTGTGAGGAGAGGAAGAGCTCCTACGAACACTGCAAAGTAAAGCGTGGCCTTGCCGCACACCTCTCCTTCGCCTCCAAGCCAATGAGGAAGCGGCACAGCGATGCTGAGGCCGATTATCGCCACTACAATACCAAACAGCGTAGACATCAGCAATCCCTGGCGGAAAATCTTCCGCGCCGTGAGAGTATCTGACGCACCCATACGATGGGCTATCTGCACGGAGAAGCCAGTTGTAGCAGCCGAACAGATGCCCCAGAAGAGCCAAAGGCTCGTAGAAACCAGGCCCACTGCCGCCGAGTCGTCGGCTCCAAGCCTACCCACCATCGCCGCATCGATATATTGCATCAGGATACTCGATAGCTGAGCCATTATGGCCGGCCACGACAATTTTGCCGTCAACGACAAGCGCTGACGGAAAGATAATGGTTTGCCCGACTGTATTAATTCTATCATTTATGTTTCTTTATCCAATCTACTACGCGACGCAGACCCTCTGCGAGGCGCTCCCTGGGACATGCGATATTTATACGGATAAAACCATCCGCCCCATACATATCGCCACAATTCACCCACACCTTAGCCTCCTTGATCATCTCCTCTTCCATTTCAGTGGAGTTGATATGGAGCGAAGAGACATCGATCCAGGGAAGATATGTGGCTTCGAGTTTTGTGACGGGACATTCCGGTAATTCCTTGCCGAAGATATCGAGAAGAAGCTGATAGTTTTCAGCAAGATACTCTCTCAAGGCATCAAGCCATTGCTTACCCTCTTCGGAATAGGAGGCAACAAGGGCAACCGGTCCGAAGGGATTCACATCGCATACTTCATTGATATTGATTGCCTTGTCTACTTTCGCTCTCGTCTCGCTGTCGGGGCAAACGATATTGGCGATCTGTAGCCCGGCTGTGTTGAATGCCTTTGAAGGACTCAGACACACTATCGCCGAGTCATCTACCACGCCATAAGGGACATATTTGAAACCTGGCATCGTCAGCTCGCAATGAATTTCGTCGCTCACGACTGTCACGCCATGTCGCCGACAGATTTCCGACACCTTGACGAGCTCATCCTTAGTCCAGGCCCTTCCAGCAGGGTTGTGAGGGTTGCAGAGGAGCATCAGTTTCACATCATCTTTGGCGGCCGCTTTCTCAAGAGCCGCATAGTCCATGCGATAGGTAAAGAGCCCCTCTCCTAAGTTTTCCCTGATCAATGGAGCGTCTTCCAGTCGGCACCCATTGTTACGGATTGATGAGAAGAAACAGTTGTAGACAGGAGTCTGCACTATCACACCCTCGCCAGGCTTTGTCAAGGCCTTGATGATGGCTGATATTGCCGGCACTACTCCGGAAGTATATATTACATTCTCAGTGGCAATCGTATAGCCATGCTTCGATTCGAACCAATCCTTTAAAGCCTTGTAATAGCTCTCTCCTACCAATGTGTAGCCGAAGACTCCATGTTCCACTCTCTTTCGGAGCGCGTCGAGCACTACGGGAGCCGTCTTGAAATCCATATCGGCCACCCACAACGGTATCACTTCGGGGTCGGACCCCGAGTCCCATTTATACGAACCGCTGCCCCTGCGGTCAGGAGCAGCGTCAAACCATAATTCCTTATTCATAAGAAAGTATCTTTCAGAATGTTTCGATTTTACAATCGGCGGGTGCTTTGATGTTTTCATCGAGTATGATCTCACCATAGCCCTGGGCGCGTATCACGCCACTCTTCGGGTTTTTCACCGAAGTGATCACCGAGTTGACGGTGGCATTGAGAGTGCTGTCTTCGAAAGCGAGGTCGCCATCGGGAGCTATTTCGCAATCTTCCATCACAAGGTTTTCGCAATAACAGAGCGGTTGGGTGCCTGAAATCTTGCAACGTATCAGATGAAGATTCTTGGAATACCAGCCAAGGTATTCTCCGGAAAGCACCGAATCATATACGTAGACATCTTCCGTGTTCCAGAAGGCATCTTTCGAATGGATCTCAGCATTGCGTATCGTCATTGTCTTGCAATACTGGAAAGAGTAGTTGCCATTGTGCTTGTAGTCTTCAATCTTGATATTCTCTCCGTGCATGAAGAGATAATCGGCATTAGCCAATTCAACCCCTTTGAGCGATGCATTCTTGCAATGCCAGAGAGTTTCCTGGGCATTGGGAATCTTGACATTATCAAGAGAGATGCCATCCATCTCGCGAAACATCTTCGGAGCTTCTACCATGGTGTTTCGCATCACTACATCACGCGAATACCACAAAGCCGCGCGAGCACCTTCAGTGAAGAAAGAATCTTCGATAACGAAATGGTCGGCGTGCCAGAAAGGATACTTCCCTTCGAAGCGACAGTTGACGCATGTGATATTCTTGCTGGCCTTGAGAGCAGACTCTCCTGCGTGGAAGGTTACATTTTCCAATATGAGATCATGTGCGGCGAAGAGTGGACGTTCTCCGCCGAATTCCTCGTTTTTAATAACTGACATAGTTTTCTTGTTTTTGATACAAGCCGTGAAAGGCTTGCATGTATTGGTATCACTTACTTCAGTAACGTTTCCAAGGGCCACATTATTCTCAAATATGTGGAAATGGTAGGTTTTAACTGAAAATTGGTAGAGTCTTCAGAGCCTTCGATAACTGATCGGGGCAAGAGGTTGGTTTGGTCTTGCACTTGATCCCTTCAAGCCTGCTTACTACATCTTCAACTTTCATCCCTTTTACGAGTGCCGAGATGCCTTGCAGATTGCCGTGGCATCCCCCTTCGAAAGAGAGATCTTTCACTACTCCATCTTCTACTTCTATGTGAATCAAACGGGAGCAAGTCCCCTCGGTGTGATATTCAAATTTCATATTCTTGTTTAGCGATAATAAATAGTTTCTCAGAAAGCTTGCCAAAGCCTATGTATACTCCTAAACAATGGTAAATTTTCCTTAAAAATGTCACGAAATTATAAAAAATTGGGTAAACGAGCAAGTTATAGCCCTGAATTAAAGATTTTATAACATTTAAGATTGGTCTTTCCCGATTTCAAACGTTATTTAAATGAGGACATTAATAAAAAGTGGCAGTTTCAGACCCCGCAACCATGGAAAATGCGGCGCTGAAACAGGTTTTTTTGTTTCCTGGCCTAACCTTATTATCAGCTCCTCTGTTACTAAAAAGAATACAAGATGATACTTAGAAATTTTATCTATACCGTTGTCTTGACATGCAGCCTCTTGTTTGGCTATGTCGATATGATGGTAGGCGCAAATACTTCTACCTCTACCCATGTCGAATCGAGCATCTCCCAATTCGACAAGGCTGTTGAGGTGATCAAGAAGTATGAGGGCCTTCACAAGAGAAAAGGTAATCTTGTAGGTTATGGACATAAAATTCTGCCTGGCGACCCCTATAAGTATAACCAGACACTTACAGAAAAACAGGCAGATGAGCTGCTGAGGAAAGACCTTGCAAAACTTTGCGAAAGATATCGAAGTTTTGGTAAAGACAGTTTGTTGCTCAGTGCTCTGGCTTATAACTGCGGAATTGGCGTTGTGGCCAAATCTTCGGTTTATAAGAAACTCAAGGCTGGAGATCGAAATATAAAAGAGGCTTATCTCGCCCACAGTAAATATCGTGGCAAGACACTCTCTCAACTCAAGAGAAGACGTGTTGAAGAATTTGAGATTCTCTTTATCGAATAAAGGCTGAATTTTGATTAACTTTAAACTTCAATTAAAAAAAGCTTATGTCTACCCTACATACACTCCCAATAATTTCATGTTCCCTCCTGGCACTCGCTGTCATCGGAGGGTGCTCCCGCCCGAAAGCGGAGGTAGACCATAATGATCTTCCCGAGGATGTCAAAGGTGTGGCTATGGCCATAATGGTCGACTCCCCGGCAGCCTTCGCTTCGGCAGTTTCTTATCCGTTGTCGCGTCCCTACCCTTTACACGATATTACCGATTCGGCTCAGATGGTGAGCTATTATCACACAATGGTCGACGATTCCCTCAAGCAGATAGTGAAGCAAACCCCCGACACGATGTGGCAATCTATCGGCTGGAGAGGATGGACCCTCGACGATGGCTCTTACCTCTGGATCGACTCCGGAAAGGTTTATCAGATGAATTATCTCTCCAAACGCGAAAACGAGCTTCTTGATTCGCTCCGAAATGAGGAACTCGCGACGCTCGACCCGAAACTTTCAAGGGGTTGGATTCCGGTGCTTTGTATAATCGATTCCGTTAATGGCGAGGTGTTCCGTATCGATAGCGACGAGACTTCAACTCCCGCACAATACCGACTCGCCGGATATGGCGTAGATGCCGATCCTTCAGGCGCACCATCTTTAGTGCTTTACGGCAATCTCGATTACGAAGGCAGCATGGAAGTGAGATACTATCACTTTGAAGATTCCGTCGGCAACACAGCCGACTATTCGCCCGATATCGTTTCTGATGACGATACAATACCCGCGATCGAATTCTATTCAAAAGGTAAGGTGAAACGTCATAAAGTAAAACCTGGCTATTGGCTTGATCATGTGAAGCGTGTTCGTGAAGTGGCTAAGGTAATGAAAGATTCAATCGAAGCTTCAAAGGCTGACTCCCTCTACAAGAAGAGTAGCGACCACCTCTCGCTTATCACATTCGATAACAAACAATAACCTTATCAAAAAATCGAAATAAAGCGATAGCCCGACAAGCAGCTTGTCGGGCTATCGCTTTATTTCGAAAGAACATCTGAGACGGATTATTTCACGTTGAAAAAGATTGCTTCCGCACCCACTCCCACGGAGAAGTGGCCTACGGCCTCACCATTGGCTGAGTAGACGTGGAGCGTGCAGCTTTCTTTGTAATCGGGGAACTGTCCCTCTGGCACTTTGTATGCCGTAACAAATAGCGAACCGTCGATCGGAGAAACAGCCAATCCTGCTGGAGATTTCGCTTCGGGGAGTCCGATCTGCTCTACCTTACCGGTTGCACAATCATATACGGCGTAGGTAGAGGGCTTAAACACTGTCGCGCTGAAATCAAACGGCTGGTCGGCTATGAAAATCTTATGCCAGCCATAAGCGGCCTTGGTAGCGGGAGCGATTTTGGTATACTTGAAATCTTTACCAAATTTGTAGAGCGCAGAGGCCACGTTGCCATAGTTGCCCTTGCTAAGAAGATAGAGGTTGTCGCCATCGCTGTAGAAAGCGTTGGGATTTTCGGGCACCTCGATAGTCTTCTCTTCAGCAAACGGTTCGAGAGTTACGATCGATGCCGTCTTTCCATAACTTCCAGATTCATAGTTCATGCCGTCGGAATTGGGCACATAAAGTTTGCCACCGTGCAGACACATGATCTCAGGATTGGGTCCAACCTTGACGTGAGCGTCAATCTGCATTGTGAGGGTGTCAAGGCGCGCAACATATCCCTCATACATAGAAATATAAACCTTGCCTCCGGTGGCTACCATTGAGCGAGGAGTGCTACCCTCAGTTTCTCCGCTGAGACGAAGCTGTGCCAGCGACTGATAGGACTTCTGGTCGATGATGTCGATTGTCTGGCTTTCGGAAGTGCCGAGATAAACCTTCGAACCGTAAACCACTCCGCACTGGGGAGTGTCGCCAAGCTCCCGGTTGTTAGCTTTCTTGAAAACGCTACGCTCCATAGCCATATTTCTCACATCGAGCACATCAAGTTCGCCGGGAATCTTGTTGTAAGACTGTCCCTGGCAAAGCACGAACGCTTTAACCGACGAGAATTGCACGGGATCGATAATCAGGATTGGATTATCGTCATTGTCACACGAAGTAAAGAGGCCGGCAAGCAGTGCCGACAGAGCCAAAGGCTTCAGATAAGATTTCATGTTGATCTTGTATTATTTTGAAATTGTTTTTGTTTATCAGCAAATTACTTGAGGTGATACTCCAAAGAGACTCGCCAACTGCGGCCAGGCATGGGATAGCGGGCCACAAGCTCATACTGTGTATCGAAAAGATTAAGCACATCAAAACGCACCTCAAACTCTGAACGCTTTACGGCGAACGAGCGATATAGAGAAAGACCAGTGTCAATGAAGCCGTCGATCTTTGTGTCTGGCAGATTCGAACTAATGGTGTATCGCTTGCCCGTCGCGGTTGAGTGGAGCACCACATTCACCCAGGGATTCAGCCAGGAAATCGAGCCCGCGCCTGAATTCCAAGGCACATACGCCACTTGCTTGTTCCAGTCGGACGATTCCGGAGAGGTGCGCGGGCGCGCTCTCTGATAAGAATATGAACCGTTGAGCAGAAGCTTATTCTTCTGGTTAATGTTGAAAGTGGCTGAGAGAGTAAAATCTAAACCGTACACCTTCACCTTGCCTAAGTTTGTCATCGTCCAGATAAACATATTGTAGGGCACGGCCACAATCTTGTTTTTCACCTGATTGAAATAGGCGTCGGCGGTCAGCGAGAGCTCCGCGAGTGAGCCCCAGGATGTTTTCTCGTAGGTGGCTCCAACGTTTAGCTGGTCGGTAATCTCAGGGTTGAGGTTGATTGTGCCGTAATGGTCAAAGTAGAGTTCGCTGAAGGTAGGGAGTCGGAAAATATTCTTGTAACTCCCTCTGAGAAAGAGATTCTGACTCCCGAAGGGTTTTACAGAAACGTTGAGCGAAGGCGAAAGCCGATTTTCATTCTTGGCAGCTTCTCCATTCTTTACAGAGTTATGATAGAGCGACCATAATAGCCTTCCCGTCACGGAAATAAGATCTGAACGATATTTCACGGCCAACGACTGCAAGAGAGAGTTGCGCGAAGGGCGGCTCAGGTCAACCTTATTGCCCGAAAGATTCTGGAAAGCCCAATCGGCCGAATAACTTGCCGACCATTTCTCGATGGGCGTGGCTAATAGTGTCGCGGCCGCCGTGGCTTCACGTTGAATATATCTATTGTCGAGTCGGCCACCGGGATAGATCGCCTTAACATCAGCATATCTTGTTGAGGCCCAATCAAATTTTGCGTGAGCCATCAGCGAAAAGACCGAGCTGAACATCTTGCGCAAAGATAATTGCCCGAAAGCGTTGCGCTCTTTCAGGCTCTCGTTGCTATCGCTGACGTAGTAGATCACGGGGCCAGGCAGATTGCGTGATGAATCGAAGTAATAAAGTTTGGCATTGAGCCTCGTCCGGTTTCGCTGATATATCGCGTCGAGCGAGGCATTCCAAGAATTGATATTCGAATGTGTACGTTTCTCACGGGTGGTGACGCTGCCGTTTTTCAAATCAAACGGAAAATCATTGTCAGAGTGGATGTAATCGCCTGTGGCAATCAGCTTGAACCCCTCTTTCCAGCTCCGTTCAATCCTTGCCGAGGGATTCAGGAATCCAAACGACCCTGCCATCATCTTTACCGTGACATCGGTTGCATCAGCCGCCTTGACACGATTGTTAAACGACGAAAGCGAGAGAGTATTTGCCCCCGCCACAGCCCTTGCGGGAATGAAGATATCGTCGTTGTCGCCCGAATGAAGATCTATAGAATTAAGATACGACAGGGAGTAGCGGGAAAGATCAACTTGTCCGCTCTTGATATCGGAGAGGGGCACGCCATCATACATCACGGCTGTGTGCTCGCTGCCGAGTCCACGCACAGAGATTGTCTTTAATCCGCCCAACCCGCCGTAATCGCGCAAGGTGACGCCAGGGAGGCGGCGCATGGCATCGGAGATATCTGTCACCGCGAGCTGCTCGATTGCTTTCGCATCGAGTTGATAGACGGGAGCCGAAGATGTTATCGCTTTTGAAGCCGGTTTATCTATCACCTCCACTTCAGGCAGCAGCATCTCTACCGAATCCGGTTCTGAATACGCTGAGCGTGTCGCCGGATCTTGCAGCGAAGAAAAAGAAAATCTCACCTCGGAAGCATTTACCGACGTGAGATAGCTTAGTGTCAAAATGTTTATTAACAATAGTTTTCTCATGTCTCGAAGAAAAACATAATTTCCAGAGAAGGGTCGGACTTTCTACCGTAGCGAGACTGTAGAGGAATTTCACCTCATTCCTTCATCTCCCCGAGCCGTGTCGCTGCACTATCTTGGGGAAACGGTGCAAAGTTAATACTTTATTCCTGATTTACCAAACTTCTCAATCGCAATTTCCACTTGCAGAATTGATGTTTTGTTAGTAACTTTGCAGAGTTTTTGACATAGTGTTACTCATATTATATATCTTAACCCACAATGAGTCTTATTATTCCAAAGAAATATAAGCAGAAGCTACTTCCCGAAACCACCGAAGTGGCCATCAAGACCATCAAACACACTTTTCAGCGCAAACTCGCTGAAGCTCTTTCACTCCGAAGGGTCACCGCTCCCCTTTTCGTGCTCTCCGGCACCGGTCTGAACGACGATCTCAACGGCGTGGAACGCCCTGTGGCATTCCCCGTAAAGGCTCTCGGCGAACGACGTGCCGAAGTGGTTCATTCGCTCGCTAAGTGGAAAAGAACGAAACTTAGCGCCTATGATATCGCGCCCGGTTATGGCCTCTACACCGACATGAATGCCATCAGAGCCGACGAGGAGCTCGACAATCTCCACTCCCTCTACGTTGACCAATGGGACTGGGAAAAAACGATTGAGGAGAAAGACCGCAACCTCGACTATCTGAAAGATACTGTAAGACGCATATACGGCGCCATTCGTGAGACGGAGAGAAAAGTTTACGAAGATTTCCCTCATATCACACCCCGCCTGCCCGAAGAGATCACCTTCATACATTCTGAAGCTCTGCGTCAGGAATTTCCCGACCTCTCCCCTTCGGAGCGCGAATCGGAAGCAGCTCGAAAATATGGCGCTGTCTTCCTGATAGGAATCGGCGCACCACTCGGCGACGGCAAGCCCCACGACGGCCGCGCTCCCGACTACGACGACTGGATTTCAGAAAATGAAGATGGTTATCTCGGCCTCAACGGCGACATCCTCGTATGGGATTCTGTGCTCGGTCGCTCCATAGAGCTCTCGTCGATGGGCATCCGTGTGAATCCGGAATCGCTCAAGCGTCAGCTGAAAGAGCGTGGTTGCGAAGAGCGAAGCGAGCTCGCGTTCCACAAACGTCTGCTCGAAGGCGAGCTTCCTCCCTCGATAGGCGGAGGCATCGGGCAAAGCCGTCTTTGCATGTTCCTGCTTCAGAAAGCCCATATCGGAGAGGTGCAAGCCTCGATCTGGCCCGAGGAGCAAATTGAGAAATGCAAGGAGGCGGGAATTCTCCTTATGTAAGCCAATGTGTCGCACACTTTAGCAGAATGTGTGCAAAACAGGCACGAAAGTGAGAGTTTAAGTTCGCTTTTTTACAAAAAATTTGCTATTTAGAAATATATTGGCTAAATTTGCCGAAACAATGTTTCAGACCGGGTCAAAGGCCCGGTCTTTGCTACTACAAGCATACAGGTAAAAAAGGATAAAAAAGATATGGTAAACCAACTCAGAAGTTATGCCAGCACGTTCGGCCGACGTATGGCGGGAGCGCGTGCGCTCTGGCGTGCCAACGGTATGAAGGAGGAGCAGATGGGCAAGCCGATTATTGCCGTCGTAAACTCCTTCACTCAGTTTGTGCCCGGGCATACTCATCTGCATGAAATAGGTCAGATCGTAAAAAAGGAAATCGAAAAGCTTGGTTGCTTCGCCGCAGAGTTTAACACTATCGCTATCGACGACGGTATAGCCATGGGCCACGATGGGATGCTCTACTCCCTCCCCTCGCGCGATCTTATTGCCGACTCCGTGGAGTATATGGTGAACGCCCACAAAGCCGACGCCATGATTTGCATCAGCAATTGCGACAAGGTCACTCCAGGCATGCTCATGGCAGCAATGCGTCTTAACATACCCACTATCTTTGTTTCTGGCGGCCCGATGGAAGCCGGCGATCTCAACGGACGCAAACTCGACCTGATCGACATCATGGTAGATTCGGCCGATCCTACTGTCGACGACAACAGTGTGGCGCAACTTGAGAAAGAGGGCTGCCCCACTTGCGGCTCCTGCTCAGGAATGTTTACCGCAAATTCGATGAACTCTCTCAACGAGGCCATCGGTTTGGCTTTACCTGGAAACGGCACCATCCTTGCCACCCACGCCAACCGTATCGAGCTGTTTAAGGAAGCGGCTCGGAAAATCGTAGAAAACACCTATAAATATTATATGGAGGGCGACTCTTCCGTGTTGCCCCGCAATATCGCCACACGTGAGGCAATACTGAATGCCATGACTCTTGACATAGCCATGGGAGGAAGCACCAACACTGTGCTTCACCTTCTCGCTGTGGCCAACGAGGCCGGCGCTGATTTCACAATGGCCGATATCGACGCTCTCTCGCGTAAAACCCCTGTGCTGTGTAAAGTAGCCCCCAATTCGAGCTATCATATCGAAGATGTCAACCGTGCCGGTGGCATTCTCTCGATCATGAAGCAATTAGCCGATCAAAATCTTCTCGACACAACGGTGAAACGTGTCGACGGACTGACTCTCGGAGAAGCGATCGAACAATTCGCCATCGAAGGGAAAGAGTTCGGTGAGAAAGCATCCGCTCTCTGGCATTCCGCGCCAGGAATGAAGCACACCACCGTGATGGGTTCGCAGGCCAACAATTATAAGGAGCTGGATGCCGACCGCGAAAAGGGTTGCATCCGCAATTTCGACAATGCCTACGTGAAAGATGGCGGTCTGGCTGTGCTTTATGGCAACATCGCCAAGGATGGCTGTGTGGTGAAAACGGCTGGAGTCGACGAGAGCATCTTCCAGTTCTCGGGCCCGGCTCGTGTATTCAAGAGCCAGGAGGAGGCCGTAGAAGGCATTCTCAAAGATAAAGTGAAGAGTGGTGATGTTGTAGTGATTCTCTACGAAGGCCCCAAAGGTGGCCCCGGTATGCAGGAGATGCTCTACCCTACGAGCTACATCAAAAGCAAGCATCTTGGCAAGGAGTGTGCCTTGATCACCGACGGACGTTTCTCGGGTGGCACTTCCGGACTCTCCATAGGACATATCTCTCCCGAGGCGGCTGCAGGCGGCGAGATAGCTCTCGTGCGCGATGGCGATATAATCGATATCGATATTCCTGCGCGCAGCATCAACGTGCGTCTCTCCGCAAGCGAATTGGAGGAACGGCGCAAGGAGGAAGAGGCTTTCGGCAAGGAGGCCTTCACGCCACGTGGCCGCGATAGAGTTGTGAGTCGTGCATTAAAAGCCTATGCTTCAGCCGTGACGTCGGCTGACAAGGGGGGCGTAAGAAGAGACATCTGATTAAAATGTAACTGTCAGAATGAAAGAAATGTTAACAGGAGCGGAAATTCTGATGCGCTCTCTCATAGATTGCGGTGTGAATAAGGTGTTCGGTTATCCGGGTGGCCAGATTATGCCCGTCTACGACAAACTGTTTGATTACACCGACCGTATCACCCATTATCTCGCGCGCCACGAACAGGGCGCCATTCATGCAGCCGAGGGCTTCGCACGCGCTTCAGGCATTCCTGGGGTAGTTTTCGCCACCTCTGGACCTGGCGCGATGAATCTTGTCACAGGTCTTAACGACGCTTTGATGGATAGCACCCCGGTGGTAATAATTACGGGTCAGGTACCCTCTGCGCTTCTTGGTAAGGATGCCTTCCAGGAGAGCGACGTTGTGAGCGTTACGCTCCCCGTCACCAAATGGGCTGTTCAGGTAAGAAGAGCGGAGGATATCGCTCCGGCCATTGCCCGAGCCTTCTACATTGCCAATACAGGGCGCCCGGGTCCGGTGGTGATCGATCTCGCGAAAGACGCGCAGACTGGCATGGCTGAATATATCTTCAAGCCTTGCCGATTTATAAGAAGCTATAATCCGGATCCTGAGATACCGGCCGATCAGTTGGCTGAAGCCGCCCGCCTGATCAATGAATCTGAGCGCCCTCTCCTCCTGGCCGGACATGGAATCACAATCTCCAAGGCCGAGAAGCTTTTGAAATCTCTTATTGAGAAAGTTGATATCCCGGTGGGATGCACTATGCTCGGACTCTCCGTGCTCCCCTCCGACCATCGCTTGAATAAGGGTATGTTAGGTATGCACGGCAATCTCGGGCCAAATATCAATACCAACAAAGCCGATGTGATAATCGCTTTAGGCATGCGTTTCGACGATCGCGTCACTGGCGATGTGAAGAAATATGCACCGAATGCCAAGATCATACATATCGACATCGACCCTGGTGAATTCGACAAAACGGTAAAGAGCCATCTCAAGATTCATTCAGATGCTTCAAAAGCTCTTGAGGCCTTGATTCCTCTTATATCCGAAAAGAAACATACGGAATGGGTAGATTCTTTCGATATCCATCAGCATGTGGAGAAGGAAAGGGTTATGAAACATGCCACGAATGATTCGAACCCCGAGGGAAAGATGCTCATGGGAGAGGTGGTGAGCAAAGTAAGCAAAGCTTTTGGCGACGATGCAATTCTTGTGACAGACGTAGGTCAGAATCAGATGTTTGCCGTAAGATATTTCGGTTTCCGTAATCCCAGAAGTGTGGTCTCCTCCGGAGGCTTGGGCACAATGGGTTTCGGTTTGCCTGCCTCGATCGGAGCCAAGATTGCCTGTCCGCATAGGAATGTAGTGCTTTTCACAGGCGACGGCGGCATCCAGATGACGGTAGAAGAATTGGGCATGATCATGGAATATGATGTGAAGGTCAAGATTGTGATTCTCAACAACAATTTCCTTGGCAACGTGCGCCAGTGGCAACATCTCTTCTTCAATTCACGCTATAGTTCTACTGCGATGCTCAACCCCGATTTTGTGATGCTCGCGGCTGCCTATGGCATTAAAGCCGAAGATGTGGCCAAAGGTTCACAACTCGATGAGGCAATCAAAAGAATGGTGGAATATGACGGTGCCTACATTCTCAATGTCAATATCGACGAGACAGATCTCGTGTTCCCCATGACGCCTGGCGGCAATGGCGTAGATGAGATTTTGCTTAATTCTACCGATTACTACAAACCCGAGTGAGATTCAAAATATGGAAGATACATTATTCACCATATCGGTTTTTACCGAAAACCAGGTAAGTCTGCTTCATCAGATCTCGATGATATTCAGCCGTCGCTGTCTCAATATTGACAGTCTGTCGGTCAGCGCCACTTCACTTGAGGGAATCCACAAATTCACTATCACCTGTCGGAGCACACGTGATATGATGGAGCATGTAGTGAAGCAGATAGAGAAGCGAATCGATGTGATCAAGGCATTCGTTCACACCGACGATGAAATCGTATTTCAAGAGATTGCTCTCTTCAAAGTGCCAACGGCAAGCGTCCTTACGAGCGACATCGAAGATATCGTGAGAGTAAACGGGGCCCGCATTCTGGAGATACATCCCGAATACACCATCTTCGAGAAAACCGGCCACACAGTCGAGATCAAGCAGCTCTTTGAGAAACTGAAACCGCTCGGACTCAAGCAATTCGTTCGTTCCGGGCGCATCGCTGTGACAAAAGCTCCCGAAGAGCTCGTAGATGAATATCTTGAGCTTCAGGAGAAGCGCCGTCAATCATTAAATCAATAAACACACTTTATATATTATGGCAAAATTAAAATTTGGAGAAGTTGAGGAAACCGTCGTTACCCGCGACGAATTTCCTGTATCGAAAGCGCGTGAAGTATTAAAAGATGAAACAATCGCAGTGCTCGGTTATGGCGTGCAGGGCCCAGGCCAGAGTCTTAACCTTCGCGACAATGGATTCAAAGTGATCGTTGGTCAGCGTGAAGGTAAAACCTACGACAAGGCCGTAGCCGACGGTTGGGTGCCGGGCGAAACCCTCTTCTCAATCGAAGAGGCTTGCGAGAAAGCCACAATCATCATGTGTCTTCTCTCAGACGCTGCTGTGCTTTCTGTATGGCCTAAGATAAAGGAACGTCTGAAACCGGGCGACGCGCTCTATTTCTCTCATGGTTTTGCAATCGCATGGCCCGACCGCACAGGCGTTGTGCCTCCCAAAGATGTAGACGTTATCCTCGTGGCCCCCAAAGGATCGGGCACATCTCTTCGCTCCATGTTCCTCGAAGGCCGTGGCGTGAATTCCAGTTATGCAGTAGAACAGGATTATACCGGCAAGGCACTTGAACGCACACTCGCACTTGCCATCGGTATCGGTTCTGGCTATGTGTTCGAAACTACCTTCAAACGTGAGGCGTACAGCGATCTTACCGGTGAACGCGGTTCGTTGATGGGTGCTATCCAGGGTCTTTTCCTCGCTCAATATGAAGTGCTCCGTGAGAACGGTCACACTCCCTCTGAGGCTTTCAACGAGACAGTAGAGGAGCTCACCCAATCTCTCATGCCCCTCTTCGCAGCAAAAGGTATGGACTGGATGTATGCCAACTGCTCTACCACCGCTCAACGCGGTGCGCTCGACTGGATGGGCCCCTTCCACGATGCAATCAAACCCGTTGTGGAGAAACTCTACGCCAGCGTAGCCTGTGGTCAGGAAGCCCAGAACTCTATCGATTCCAACTCCAAAGCCGACTACCGCGAAGGTCTTGAAAAAGAACTCAAGGCTCTCCGTGAAAGCGAGATGTGGCAAACGGGAGCTACAGTGCGCAGCCTCCGCCCCGAGCAGAACTGATCTATCGCCTATTGATTACCGATATTCGTTATTGAAAACGGACGATACTCACTTCAGAGCATCGTCCGTTTTTATATGGGTCAGAGTTTCTTGTTGGGGTCGCAGGTGAGCCCCACCATCAGTTTGTTGAAGATCTTGTGGTCTACTTCGCCAAGCATCACGGTAGAGTGCATCTGGCACCCGGCGAGCTCGGGAAGCTTCTCCAAAGCCTTCTTACACTTCTCATCTGTCGTACTCAATACGGAGAGCGCCACAAGCACTTCGTCGGAGTGAAGACGTGGGTTGTGGCCACGAAGATAATTGAGTTTTGTGTGCTGAATAGGCTCGATCATCTCCTGAGGAATAAGCTTGACGTCGTGATCTATGCCGGCGAGATATTTCACTGCGTTGAGAATCAGTGCGGAGCTGGGACCGAGAAGTTCGCTCGTCTCAGCTGTGATAATTGTGCCGTCGGCAAGTTCGATAGCTGAGCAAGGCACTCCGCTCTTCTCTGCTCGCTCGCGGGCTGCCTGAATACATTTTCTGTAATCGAGCCCGATCTTGGCCTGCTTCATGAGCAGCGCGATCTTATTCACCTCTGCGTCGTTGCCTTCACCTTTTGCAAAGTTGTTGAGAGCGGTGAAGTAACGACGAATGATCTCGTTCTTGGAAGCCTCGCAGCACACTTCGTCATTGTTGATACAGAAGCCCACCATATTGACGCCCATATCTGTGGGCGACTTGTAGGGATTCTCTCCATAGATACCTTCGAAGAGAGCATTCAGCACCGGGAAGATTTCGATATCGCGATTGTAGTTGATGGCTGTCTTTCCGTAAGCCTCCAGATGGAAGGGGTCGATCATGTTTACGTCGTTGAGATCGGCAGTGGCAGCCTCGTAAGCGATGTTCACGGGATGTTTCAGCGGGAGACTCCACACGGGGAATGTCTCAAACTTGGCATAGCCTGCCTCCACGCCGCGCTTGTTCTCGTTGTAAAGCTGACTGAGGCAGACTGCCATCTTTCCGCTACCAGGCCCAGGAGCCGTAACGATTACGAGCGGACGAGTCGTCTCGATATAATCGTTGTTGCCGAAACCGTCGTCAGAAGCGATCAGGTCGACATTCGATGGGTAACCTTCAATTGTGTAGTGGTAGTAAACGGTGACACCCATTCTTTCAAGTTTCTTTCTGAAAGCGTCGGCGCTCTTCTGGCCGTTGTAGTGGGTGACGCAGACTGAGCTTACAAGGAAACCCAGTTTCTGGAATTCGTTGCGGAGACGCAACACATCCATGTCGTAGGTGATGCCGAGATCACCTCTCACTTTGTTTTTCTCGATATCGAGGGCACTGATCACTATGACGATCTCCGCCTGATCTTTAAGTTTCTGAAGCATCCTGAGCTTGCTGTCGGGCTGAAAGCCTGGCAAGACTCTGCTTGCATGGTGATCGTCAAACAGTTTACCTCCCAATTCGAGGTAAAGTTTGTTTCCGAACTTGGAGATTCGCTCCTGAATATGTTCGGATTGTATCTTAAGATACTTTGTATTGTCGAATCCGTATGTCATAACGGACTGCAAAATTAGAAATTTTTTAGATTTCTTCCAAATCCTCAACAAATTTTTTCTTTCGAAAGAACGGTCAGCCGATTCAACACTCTTACGTTTTAAAGCTTTACAGCGGTGATAATCCAGCAGTTACATGCTCTTTCAAGTCGCAACTCTGAAAGATATTCGGCATTACTCCGCTCCTTGTCGAAATTTGAAAGCTTCAGATCTTTTAAAACCACTTCCGAAGTCAGCGCTTTGCGAATTAACTCGGTAGTCGAGGCAAAGCTATGCTCTGTCAGTGCAGAGATATAACAAAGGGAGTGAGATACAACCCCGCTCCCTTCATTTATTGTCAGTTTTCTTACGAGAAATCTTAGTTCATTTTGTGCCATTCTTCACTGTTTTTGCGTGCTCGTTGAAGCTCTCTCTACGTGCCTTGCTGATCGAGTCTCTGCGAAGCG
Organism: uncultured Sangeribacter sp.; assembly: GCA_964525735.1. Taxonomy (GTDB): domain Bacteria; phylum Bacteroidota; class Bacteroidia; order Bacteroidales; family Muribaculaceae; genus Lepagella. The sequence goes on along the minus strand of CAZGJH010000002.1, from coordinate 41,733 downwards.
AGTCGGCGATATGTCGCTGGCGTTCCTTCTCCAAGTCGCGTCTTACAGGTATCCCATAACGCTTCTGTGAGCGTCCGCGGTAATACTCAAGACTATCGAAGGGCATCTTCTCCAACGATATACTGTCGGCAAACATCGCATTGTCGGTCATCTCTTTCAAACGCATCGTTCCGTAAAGGCGCTTCACCACCTTGCCGGTGTCGGTCTGTAGCGACAGCTCAATCGTCTTGCGATTCGAGAAGAAGCTTGTGCTCGCCTCCGAAGTGCCATCTTCATACTCTACGCCCAACACACCGTTGAGCGCGTTCGAGCTCTCCCCTACGTGAAACTTCCAAACGATACGATCGCCTTTCTGAAGTTCCGGTTCTGGCAATGAGAACACCCAGCCGTCAGAATTGCCGAGCGGCGAGATTACGCCATTCTTGCCGAACGGCCAAAGGTTGTCGCCCGCAATAGCCTCTGCAAGCTGCGCATCACCTTTCGTCAAATCCTTTTTCTTCGCGAGAAGACGCTTGTCGACCTTCTCATAGAGTTTGGTGTAATCGTCGAGATTGCGCCCATACCATTGAAGAGTGGAATCCACTTCCTCCTGGGTGACACCATGCGAGGCCAAGACTGCATCAGCAAGCTCCAAACGACGTTGTTCCCTTTCAGAACCTGTGATCTGGCTCGAAGCATAAGCCTCGGCAAGCTGCATATCTACCATGACATCGACCATCTTGCTCTCACTGATCACCCCCGATGGCCGATGTTTACACGACGCAAGGATGAGCAGCCCGAAAGCAGCCACTCCTACAAGCCGAAAGGTAATCTTCTTTCTCATTTCGTTTTACTGTTTCTCCGTTTCTCCAACACCGACCCTATATATTGAAAAGCCTTCGAAGCGTCGGATGAATAGAAAAAGATCAGCAAAGCCACTCCGATGCAGATCGAAGAGTCGGCCACATTGAAAATATACTGAAAAAACTCATACTTCGACCCTCCGATCACAGGCACCCAATCGGGCCAGTTAAACGAAAAGAGCGGGAAATAGAGCATATCGACTACCTTTCCTTCAAACCATCCGGCATAACCGCCTCCTTCCGGAAACATCACGGCTACCTGCGGAGGGTAAGGGTTGTTGAAGATCTTCCCGTAAAATACACAATCGAAGATATTTCCGGCTGCCCCGGCTATTATCAAGGCTACCGCCACGAAAAATCCGAGACGCAATCCGGCGGCTTTCTTGATAAGCACCACAAACCATATGAAGAGCGCTACGGCACAAATTCGCCCCAACGTGAGGGCAATCTTGTTCCAAAGTTCCAAGCCGAATGCCATGCCATTATTCTCGATAAATTTGAGCAGCCACCAGCTCGTGATGGGTTGCTCCTCTCCTAAGTAGAAGTGGGTCTTGACCCAGATTTTCAATATCTGGTCGAAAAGCACCACAAAAATGCTCAGGAAGATTACGAGCCTGACACGGCGAGAGACGACCGAACGGTCGTCGGTCATCTCCGGCACATAGTCATGATTAACGTTTTCAGCCATTATTATTTTTTTGTGACTTTAGCGAAGCCCTTGATATCATCAAGTTCCAGATCGGTCACGTCGTCGCCAGCAAGCTCATCTGCCATCTCGATCGAATCAGCGAGCACCTGCGAGGCGATGTAAGGGCCAAAGGCATCTACCACCTCCTTGATTTCGGGCGCACCCGACAATACTACGTTCACTCTGTCGGTGATCTCGAAATCGTTCTGCTTTCTGATATTCTGAATGCGGTTGATGAGTTCGCGTGCCATACCCTCGTTCTTCAACTCGGGAGTCACGGTCACGTCGAGAGCCACGGTGACATTGCCATCGTTGGCCACGAGCCATCCCGGCACATCCTCCGGAATGATCTCTACGTCTTCAGTGGTGACAACCGGCTCTCCAGGAAGGTCGGCAAACTTGAAGGCGCCCTCTTTCTCAAGCTGAGCGATATCCTTCTGGCTCATCTCGGTGATAGCTTTGCCGAGAGCCTTCATGATCTTGCCGTATTTCGGGCCGAGCTTCTTGAAATCGGCTTTCACACGCTTCACGAGTCCGCTCTCCTCATTATCTACCACTTTAAGCTCCTTGATATTCACCTCGCTCTTGATGAGATGGTCGAGAGCCTCAACAGCCTTACGCTGATGGTCATCAACCACAGGCACAAGAAGCGTGCTGAGCGGCTGACGCACCTTGAGGTTGACTTTACGACGCAGCGCGAGCACATTCGATGTGATCACCTGTGCAAGACGCATACGTTCCTCCAAGTCGGGATCGATAAGTGAGGGATCAGCCTCGGGGAAGAGAGCCGTATGCACAGAAGCGTAGCCGTTACCCTCCTGCGATGGTTCGATCAGATCGGAATAGAGACGATCGGAATAGAACGGCGCGAAGGGAGCCATGAGCAGAGCCACGGTCTTAAGGCATGTATAGAGAGTCTGGAAGGCAGAGAGTTTGTCATCATTCATCTCGCCGGCCCAGAAACGCTTTCTGTTAAGACGCACATACCAGTTGCTGAGATTGTCGTTGACAAACTCATCGATTGCACGTGCGGCCTTAGTCGGCTCGTAATCGTCGAGAGCCTCTGTCACCTCCTTGATAAGGCTATTGAGAAGCGAGAGAATCCAGCGGTCGATCTCCGGACGTTTCGAAGGCTCAACAGGTGCTTCAGCTCCGGTGAAACCGTCGACGTTGGCATAGAGAGCGAAGAACTTATAGGTATTGTAGAGAGTGGCGAAAAGCTTACGGCTCACCTCTCCCACTCCGCTCTCATCATATTTGAGATTGTCCCAGGGTGAAGAGTTGGAGATCATATACCAGCGCACGGGGTCGCTTCCGAATCGCTCGATATTGTTGAACGGGTCGATAGCGTTGCCAAGACGTTTCGACATCTTGTTGCCATTCTTGTCGAGCACAAGGCCGTTGGAGATAACAGCTTTGTAAGCTACGGAATCGAACACCATTGCAGCGATTGCATGCAATGTGAAGAACCAGCCACGAGTTTGGTCGACACCCTCGGCGATGAAATCGGCGGGATATACTTCACGCGTATCGAGAATCTCCTTGTTCTCGAAAGGATAGTGGATCTGTGCGTAAGGCATCGAGCCGGAATCAAACCATACGTCGATCAAGTCGGCTTCACGCTTCATCGGCTTGCCACTCTCTGAAACGAGCACGATATCATCTACGTAGGGACGGTGCATATCGATGCGGTCATAGTTCTCCTGCGCATAGTCGCCAGGCACGAAACCTTTCTCATTGAGCGGATTCGCAGCCATAACGCCGGCTGCCACAGCCTTTTCGATCTCATTATAGAGCTGCTCGTAGCTTGAGATGATCACCTCCTCTTTGCCATCTTCACTGCGCCAGATCGGGAGCGGAGTGCCCCAATAGCGGCTGCGAGAGAGGTTCCAGTCCTGAAGATTCTCAAGCCACTTGCCAAAGCGGCCGCTTCCCGTTGAAGCAGGCTTCCATTTGATGCCGCCATTGAGCTCGATCATACGGTCGCGTGCGGCTGTAGAACGGATAAACCAGCTGTCGAGCGGATAGTAGAGCACAGGTTTGTCGGTGCGCCAGCAATGCGGATAGCTGTGCACATGCTTCTCGATCTTGAACGCCTGACCGGCCTTCTTCATCTCCATGCAGAGCACGATGTTGAGATCTTCAGCTTTCTCGGCTGCCTTCTCGTCATATTTGCCATCTACCGTAAACTGAGGATCGTAGGCATTCTTCACCCAATCGCCGGCATGCTCCTTATAGAGCTCTACGTTGACACATTTCTCTACAAACTCAGGAGCGAGTTCGTCGATTGTATAGTATTTACCGGTGAGATCTACCATCGGACGGGTCTCCCCTTTCTTATTGATAAGATAGAGAGGAGGCACACCGGCGGCCTTCGCCACCTTGGCATCGTCGGCTCCAAAAGTAGGTGCGATATGCACGATGCCCGTGCCATCTTCAGTTGTGACGTAATCGCCGGGGATTACGCGGAAAGCCTCTGCAGCGATCTCAACGAAGCGGTCGTTGCCACAAGAGAAGATATTCTCGGGATGAGCCTCTGCAAATGCCTTCACGTAGTCGGCTGAATGTTCATCGAGCTTCTCCACCGGTTTCACCCAGGGCATGAGCTGAGAATAGTGCATACCCACGAGCTCTGTGCCTTTCCATTTACCTACCACGCGGTAAGGGATCACCTTATCGCCGGCTTTATAAGCCTTCATATCGAGCTCGGCACCCTCCTTCTTGAAGTAGCTTCCCACGAGCACCTCCGCCATCACCACAGTGATCTTCTCGGCAGTGTAGGGATTGTACGTCTGGATAGCCACATAGTCAAACTGAGGACCGACGCAAAGTGCAGTATTCGAAGGCAGTGTCCAGGGTGTGGTGGTCCACGCCATGAAATAAGGCTCGCCCCAGCCTGTCATTTCAGCTTTAGGTTCGAGAATCTTGAAGAGAGCCGTTGCGGTGGTGTCTTTCACGTCGCGGTAGCAACCGGGCTGGTTAAGCTCGTGCGAGCTCAGGCCTGTGCCGGCGGCAGGCGAATAGGGCTGGATGGTGTAGCCTTTGTAGAGGTAGCCCTTCTTGTAGAGCTCACCGAGAAGCCACCAGATGCTCTCGATATATTTGTTGTCGTAGGTGATGTAGGGATGTTCGAGATCTACCCAATAGCCCATACGATGGGTAAGGTCAGTCCATTCATTTGTATATTTCATCACCTCGCGACGGCAGGCGGCGTTGTATTCGTCGACAGAGATTTTCTTACCGATATCCTCCTTAGTGATGCCGAGGCTCTTCTCCACTCCGAGCTCCACAGGGAGTCCGTGGGTATCCCAGCCGGCTTTTCTCTTCACGTGGAAGCCCTTCATCGTCTTGTAGCGGCAGAAGATATCCTTGATGGTGCGTGCCAGCACATGGTGGATGCCCGGCATACCGTTGGCCGAGGGGGGACCCTCATAAAAAACAAATGTAGGACACCCCTCCCTCTCTTTCATTGAGGATTCAAACAGGGAATGCTCATCCCATACCTTCAACATCTCTTTGTTGATGTCGGAGAGATTGAGCTGCTTGCTGTATTCCTTGAATTTCTTGCTCATATATCGGTTTTGATTTTTACTAAGTTTGTGGAAACATTAAATTTGCAAGGCCATATCTTGGTGTTGATCGACCAAATTTCACAGCCGGTATCTTAACGCTTATCGGCCAAACTTGCCACCTTTCACACCACCCTTCGTGCCACCTTTCACTCCGCCACCCATGGCGAAGATATTGGCATCGTAGGTAAAGGTCTTGCGGTCAGAATCTCTCTTTCGCTTCAAAGCGAGCGCCACGAGCTTATCCATAAGCTGCGGGAATGTGATGCCGCTCTCCTCCCAGAGGTAGTAAGAGAGAGATCCGGGTATGGTGTTGATTTCGTTGACGTAGATCTTGTTGTCTTTCTTATCTACCATCACATCGATTCGGCTCACACCGTGGCATGAGAGCACACGGAAAGTCTCACCGGCCAGTCGCCTGATCTTCTCGCTCATCTCCACGGGTATATCGGCAGGAATCTTCTTCTCGCTTGCCTGCATACCAGCCTTTGCGCCCCCTCCATATTTCTCATTATAAGAAAGGAAGTCGCCTTTAGTGATAGGCTCTTCGCAAACGGAGCTTTGATGGTCGTCGGCATCACCGAGCACCGAGCAGTTGATCTCCATCATGTTCTCGATCATGTGCTCCACGATGATACGCTGCGAGAACTTCTCGGCTTCATCTACCTTCTGAATGAGCTGAGCCTTGTCGGAAGCTTTGCCGATGCCCACGCTCGAACCGAGATTGGCTGGTTTCACGATCACCGGATAACCGAGTTTCGATTCTATCTTCGAAATGATCTCGTCGCGCTTCGAGCCCCACTCCTTGTCGGTAAACCATACATAGTCTACCACCGGGATATCTTCCGACCGCAGAATCATCTTCATCGTGATCTTGTCCATACCGTTGGCGCTTGAGAGAGTGTCGCAGCCTGCAAAAGGTATGCCGATTGTCTCCAAGAGACCTTCAAACATACCGTCTTCACCATGCGAGCCATGGAGCACGGGAATTGCTACGTGAAGCTGCTCGTAGATGGGATTCTTCTTGCTGAAGAGACCCCCGCCCGGGTTGGCGCGATAGAGATTGAAATCGCCGTATTCTGGCCTCATATACACCTCCTCACTCTTCGCTTCAAGAGCTTTCATATCCTTGTAGTTGCGGATATCAAGTGTCTCGGGAGCCGTAAACCAGCGCCCCTGTTTGGATATATATATAGGTATAATGTTATATTTTGACTTATCAAACGCATTGATCGCCTGCAAGGCGGATATTACGGAAATTTCATGTTCTACCGACCGTCCGCCGAAGAACACAGCCACGTTAGTCTTCATATTCACTATTATTTGTTTGCAATGCGATTTTTCAAGTGTTTTTCCACATCTGGATACCCTCATTCGAGGCGTCAACACCTATTTCGCAGTTCAAAGTGCAAAATTAACCAAATGGCCTCTAAAAACCAAATTCTTTCCTTTATTTTTGCTGCTTTTGCTCCCACCCGCTGGTGACGCCCTCCTTAATTAAAAGAATTCGCCCCTTGCAGACATAGCTACCACCATCTTTATTCAAAGGAACTTCCACATTGCAGACATCGCTTCCACTATCTTTTAAATCGCGAAGTAGAGCAAGTTTAATCAGCAAGAAGAGCAAGTTTAATAAGTAAGAAGAGCAAGTTTAATCGCAAAGGAGACCAAGAATTCTAAATATTTTATTAATTTTGCATATGAAAAAGAAACCGATTGCGTGGTCTTTCAATCGTCTGTGACCCCCCACAGACCAAGCTACGCTTTCAACTTTCTTAATATCATTTCATTATAAAGCATTCTTATGGCCGACTTAACTTTAAAGGGGCTCGGTGTGGCCCTCGTCACACCTTTCAAGCATGACAAGCAAGTTGACTTCGAAGCTCTCCACCGAATGGTGGAATATGTTATTGAGGGTAATTGCGACTACATTGTGGTGCTCGGAACCACAGGCGAAACGCCTACCCTCTTCCCTGATGAGAAAAAAGCTATTCGTGAAGAGATAATTCGTATTGCCGACGGCAGGATTCCGCTCGTATTAGGTGTCGGCGGCAATAACACGCAAGCTGTCGTCAACGAACTCCTCACTGAAGATTTCACCGGCTTCCAGGCCGTGCTCTCAGTAGTGCCGTTCTACAACAAACCCTCGCAGGAGGGTCTCTATCGCCATTACGAAGCTATCGCCAAAGCATCTCCTCTGCCTGTGATCCTTTACAACGTCCCTGGCAGAACGGGCGTAAACATGGCTGCCTCCACCACTCTCTCGCTCGCAAGAAATTTCCCCAACATTATCGGCATCAAGGAGGCCTCTGGAAATTTCGCACAGATCGAGGAGATCATCAAGAACAAACCTGAAAAGTTTGAGGTGATTTCGGGCGACGACAGCATCACCTATCCTCTCATGACACTCGGCGCGGTGGGCGTGATCTCCGTAATCGGCAACGCTTTCCCCATCGAATTCGGCAGGATGGTGCGTCTCTGTCTCGAAGGCAAGTTCCAGGAGGCTCTCCCTATTCATTGGCGTTTCAACGAGCTGTTTAATCTCCTGTTTGTCGATGGCAACCCGGCTGGAGTGAAATGCACGCTCAATGCTCTCGGGCTTATCGAAAACGAGCTGCGTCTCCCTCTCGTGCCTACACGTTTGAGCACAAACGAGAAGATTCATCACCTGCTTGATTCACTCTATACCCCCTCTCCTGCCGAAATAAGCTCCGGAAAGTCAAGATTGTTTAATGATAGATAAGGCTACTGTCCAGAAGATAAAGGATACCGCCGACATTGTCGAAGTGGTAAGCGATTACGTCCACTTGATTCGCCGTGGCGCGAATTATGTGGGCCTCTGCCCGTTTCACAACGAACGTACCCCCTCTTTCTCTGTCAACAAAGCAAGAAATTACTGCTACTGCTTCTCTTGCCATAAGGGGGGCTCACCGGTGAATTTCATCATGGAGAAGGAGGGCATATCCTATCACGACGCTTTGCTCCAACTCGCAAAAAAGTATGGAATAAAGGTTGAGGAGAAGGAACTTACCGATGAGGAACGGGAGACGCAGAGCCGTCGCGAGGCTATGTATGTGGCCAACGAATGGGCCATGCAGCTTTTCGAATGGAATCTGCGCGAAACTCCCGACGGCCGCGACATCGGCCTGCAGTATCTTTACAATCGTGGTGTGACAGATGAGGCTATCCGTCAGTTTCATCTCGGGTATGCCATCGACCGTGGCACAGCTTTTCTTGAGGAAGCGAAGAAGAAGGGATTCAACGTAGACATCCTGAAAGCCCTCGGATTGGTGGGCACGAGCCAGCAAGGCCATGACTACGACCGCTTCCGCGGACGTGTGATCTTTCCGATTCTCAACACTTCGGGCAAAGTAATCGCCTTTGGCGGACGCGACCTCAAGGGCGGACCGGCAAAATACGTCAATTCGCCTGAATCTGACCTCTATCGCAAAAGCAACGAATTATATGGCATTCATCAGGCTCGCACTTCGATTGTGAAAGAAGACCGTTGCTTTCTCGTCGAGGGCTACCTCGACGTGATCGGCATGTGGCAATCGGGCATAAAGAATGTAGTGGCCTCTTCGGGTACCGCCCTGACTGACGGACAGATAGCGTTGATTCATCGTTTCACGAAGAATGTCACTCTAATCTACGATGGCGACTCGGCCGGCATCAAGGCTTCTCTGCGAGGCATCGACATGCTCCTCTCGCATCAGCTCGACGTGAAAGTGCTTCTCCTCCCCGACGGCGATGATCCCGATTCGTTTGCCCGCAAGCACACGCCCGAAGAAGTCAGAGCTTATATCAAAGAGAATGAAACAGATATAATCCGTTTCAAGACGAAAGTACTTATCAATGATGCTCGCAATGATCCTCAACGCCGTGTAGACGCCATCAAGAGTGTCGTGGAGTCGCTCGCCTGCATTCCGGATAAAGTGAAGCGCGATGTCTACATACAGGAGTGCAGCCGATTGCTCGACGTGAGCGAAGATTCTATAAGCGCAGCCACAGCTCAGGCACGTGCCAAAGTAGTGGAGGAGCTCAAGAAGCAACGCCAGCGCCGAGATCTCGACCGCGATATCGAATCGGGGCGTATACCCCCTGCGGCCGGTCCTCAACCCGCGCAAACGCAAGAAGCAGTCACTACCGCACCCCCTCAGAGCCCAGCAAGACCCGTAAACCGCCGTCCCGACAATTTGGGATTGACCCCCGTCGAGAATCCGCTGCGACCTCTGGAGTGGAAAGTGCTTCAATACTGTATCCGCTACGGTTTTGTCAATTTCTGCGAAGGTCTCTCTGAAACAGGCGAAAACGTCAACCTGAGCGTGGTAGATTTCGTAAGCGACGAACTCGCAGCCGACAATATCACCTTCAGCGACAATTCTTACGCTCATCTCTTCAATGTGCTTCATGAAATGCGACCTCTCTTCAATCAGCGGCTCCAAGAGCTCCAGGGGCAGCTGCTCACTGAAAGCGATCGGAAACGAAAAGAGGGTTTTGAGGCAATAGCTTTGAAAAACCTATCTATCGCTGAGATTGAACGCGAGGAGAGAAAGCTTGAAGAAAGCATAAAGGAATGGGAAGATTTCAAGATCTATGATTTCTCTCGTTCTTACATCTCGAAAGAATTGCTCAGTCACGAAGACCGGGTTGTAAGAAGTCTTGCCACTGAGGCTATTCGCGAGCAGCACCAGCTCAGCAATATCTATACGCGCCAGGGCCACATTGAGGGTGAGGACGAAAAACTCGTCACTCTCCTTCCGCAAGCCATCACTGTTCTGAAAAACGGCATCCTCGACAGGCAATTCAATCAACTGCTTCAGGAATTCAAGGATATCTGCGGCAAGAATAATCCCGAGGAGGAACGCCGATTGCAGTTCCGACTTTCGGAGATTCTCAAGATCCGAAGTCAGGTGGCCAAGGATATAGGCGACCGCATCATCTCTCCCACGAAAGTGCGTAGCAGAAGATAATCTCTCGGCAATCAGCAGGCAAACAACATCAAGGAATCGAAAAAAGGTTACCAAGCATCATGCAATATGAATTTGAGTTATGAACAACGTACTCGAAATAAATAATCTCGTTAAAAACTACGCCACTACAAAAGCCCTCGACAATGTATCGTTCAATGTCGAAAAGGGCGAGATTTGTGGCGTGCTCGGACCGAACGGAGCCGGAAAGACTACCCTTCTCCGAATAATCAACTCCATTCTCGTATCCGATTCGGGCACAGTGACCATCAACGGCCAGCCAGCCTCTCTCGAAGCCGGTAAACAGATTGGCTACATGCCGGAAGAACGCGGCCTCTATGAAAAAATGAGAGTTGAAGATCAGATTCTCTACTTCGGCCAGCTCAAGGGAGGCGATTTGCGTCGTCTGCGCAACGTAATGGGTGAATACATGGAGATTTTCAATCTCCGTGGCCAAGGTCGCCGCAAAATCAAAGAGCTCTCGAAGGGTAATCAACAGAAGGTGCAGATCATCTCCACTCTTGTGCACGAGCCTGAACTCGTGATACTCGACGAGCCCTTCAGCGGCTTCGACCCCATCAACGGCGCTTTGCTTCAAGACCTCATAGCGCGCCTCAAGGAGAAGGGGGCCACGATCATGCTTTCTTCTCACAATATGCCGGCCATCGAGGAAATGTGCAACACCATCGCCCTTATCAATCACGGCCAACTTCTTGTGAAAGGTGAAATAAGTGATATCAAGGAGCAGCACAAGACTTCGGAGTTCCTCCTCACCACGCGCAACGAGATCTCTATCCCCCTTCTTGCAGAGAGTGGCCTCTTTAAGGCTATTCACACCACAGAAAATCCGAAAGGGAGAAAGGGAGCCTCCTATCTGCTTAAGAAGAACGATGGAGTGCGCAACAACGATATTCTCCATGCCGTAGCAAATCAAGGAGAGGTGCTTCAATTTGAAGAGAAACTTCCCACTCTCAACGATATCTTCCTCGCTTATACCACTACGCCAGTTAACCCTCAGCCCCTTCCCCACGAGGCAATGGCTAATCAAATTCCACCTTATCCACCCATCAATGCTAACACTGTAAATTCATGAGTCAACTTTCATTAATAGTAAAAACCGAATTTCTTACAGAAGTACGCACCAAATCCTTCTGGATCGGCACAATCCTCGTGCCGGTGATTATGATTCTCTTCGGTGTGGTCTTTGGCTACCTCATGGCCCAGTCTGACACCTCGATGTCGATGGCTGAAAAGCTCGACACATCGCCAGATCCCGATACGATGACCCCCGCAAAGGTAGTAGGAATGATGATGGGAATGTTTCTCACTTTCTTCCTCATGATCTGCGGAGGTTCCATTTTCAATAAAGTGAAGAATGAGAAGACCAATCGTATTATGGAAATCATGGCTACCTGTGTGCCCGGTAAAACAATGATGCTCGCAAAGATAATCGCAGTAGGCTTGATAAGTCTCGTGCAGATTCTTGTCTGGGGCAGCTTCGTGATCTTAGGTCTTGTCGCCATGATCATGCTCGATCCAGGCGTATTGCCGTTCGAATACCTTTTCCAACCCCGTGCGTGGTTGGCTCTGATCTATCTGCTTCTCTATTTCATCGGAGGTTACGTGCTTTACGGCTCCCTCTACGCATGCTGTGGAGCGATCACCGATAAAGACAACGAGAACCAGGCGTATATGACAGGTCTTACCTTCATTCTCTTGGCCACATTCTATCTCGGCCAGTTTGCCGTCGACAATGGATCGTCAGCGTTGGCTACCATCTGCACCTACATCCCCTTCACCTCTCCCACCGTCGGTATCATAAACGCCATAACTGGGGTCACTACTTGGTGGCAGACTCTCATCTCGATCGTGATTCTCTTTGCCTCCGCCTATGTCTGCATTCTCCTCGCGGGCAAACTCTATCGCACATCTCTCCTCTTCAAAGGGAAGCAATTCACGCCGAAAGATATCATCACCTTCATCCGCGCCAACTAATCTCCGTAAGCATTCGAACGCCATTCGAACGCGATTCGAACACCATTCAAATACTTCAAACCGGAAAAGCCCTCTATCAGCGTCAAAACTGATAGAGGGCTTTCCTTATTGCGATTACCAATTCACAGCAAGATTGCTTTAATCACTGCTCAGCAAGATTGCTGCTATCTCTTCTCAGCAATCTCTATTACCCGCTCATTGAATTCCTCCTCCGGCAAATCATAAGGGAGCCAATTGATAGTGAAACCACGGCGCTCCATCCCTCGCAGCCAAGTCATCTGTCGCTTGGCAAACTGATGAATCGCTATCTCAAGCTGCCGGCGCATCTCATCATAGCTCAACTCTCCTATCACGTGCAAGGTGAGAAATTTGTATTCGAGTCCATAATAAATGAGATCTTCAGGCGCCACTCCGCTCTCAATGATTTTTCTCACCTCATCTACCATCCCTTGCTCAAGACGCCGGTCGAGACGTTCGGTTATTCTTTGGCGTCTCACATCGCGCGGCACATCCACGCCGATTATCACCGTCTCCAACGGAGTAGATTTCTTACGGTCGCTCGCCATTGCAGCCGAGGGATTATTGCGATAATACTCCTCGATCTCTATCGCGCGGATCGCACGCTTCTCCGTATCTACGTCGGTCACGTTATGAAGCTCCTTGTATCCCTTCAGAATACCGGTCAACTCCGCCAGCGATTTCCCGGCGAGACTATCTCTCAGAGCACGGTTTTCCGGCACCTCCGGAAGCGATATCCCACTTAAGGCCGCTTCCATATACATCCCTGTGCCGCCACAAAGAATCGCTTTCTTCCCGCGCGATTTTATATCGGCATAAGCCTTGGAGAAGTCGCTCAGATAGCGATGCAGATTATATTTCTCGCCAGCGTCGCAGATGTCGATAAGATGGTAGGGAATTTCGCCATACTCCTCCAGATCTTTACCTGTGCCGAGATCCATCTTCCGATACACCTGCCGCGAATCGCCGCTGATAATCTCGCCCCTGATTCGGCGGGCAAGAGAAACGGCCCTACCCGTCTTCCCTGAAGCGGTAGGGCCGATTATCGTGATTAAATTTAGCTCCATGAATTGCTCTTCTTTTTCCCGAGGAATTTCCTCCATCTTCTCTTGAAAGTGTAAAGCGGAGTGTCGGAATTAAACATCGAGATTCTGATCCATTTGTCGTCCTGGAAATCGAGATTCGACTTTCTGACATCCATCAGTGAGAAACTCGGGTTATACATCTTGATCTTTGATTTCCGATAACCTTTTTCGTCAAAAATCTTCTCGGTGAGAATGATTGTCGCCAGACGCGTTGTGTCGGTCACAGCCAAATCGCCGAGTTTTCCGGGATTATTGGAGTAGAGATATTTCAATTTGTCGAAATCCATCCATTCACCATCGGTGTTCAGTTCAGGATGATCAGCCGGCTCGCCGTCGAGGAAGTAGAAATAACGCAACACACTGTGATTGGTAAACTCAGCCACTTTTCTACCATAGAAGAACCGGAGCTCACCGTCGACCCCCGTCATCTTCTTGATGATACGTTTCACTTCGTCTACCGAGATACCGTTCACCGAGCGGGTAGTATAGAAGGGAGTATCGATCACCTCCTTGAAGGGTGTGCGCGGATCTATCACATGCGTATCCACATACATGCTATTGCCGCAAATCACGTAATAGCGCAGATACGTCTTCGCCGTCATATTTCTCAACTCGTCCTGACTGATCACCTCATCGTTCTCCTTCAGATCGAGATAGAGATTATAGTAGCGGGCTGCGAAATAAAGTTCGTCGAGCACGAAGAAGATCACCGTCAACCAAATGAATACATACCAGTCGCGGGCATTGATGTTGATGTTGATATAAAACAAGAAGTAATACGCCCAGATCAACACCGAGAGAACGCCAAAAATGATGGTGAGATTCTTCATCTGGAAATGCGTCTCATTATTTATCATGTGGCGCATCGAACCTCTTTCAGAATTATTGGCTCCCCTTAACTGGCAAACCCGACACATCGGCATCTTACGCCGTCCCACCGACATGAAAAGGAACGTCACGAAGCAGACAGGATCCATTATCAGCGACGGTATGAATGGATTCGTGAAAAACACAAACTCTGCCGGTATCGATTTAAAACCCCAGGCATACACCACATTCAATAATATCGTTACAAACGAATATCCCACCAAAGCATACAACATGCCAAACGGAACTATCATACACGATGTTTCGTTTTTTACCTGGCTGTCGTAGATAAACGTGTAGAGAGCTGCTGCGCCTAAAAGAGACACAACCGGAGAAAGGAAATAAGGAAGCAACTTCGACATGGTTATGATGACAATCACCGTAACCATACCGATAGTTAGATTCCTCCATAATTTATAGAGTTGGAAACTCGTTACTTTTTCAAGTTCATCCATAAATTTCTCTTTATAATTGTTCCTTTCGGATTATCGATTTTCTCCCCATCAAAATCTTTAAAGGTTCTTGTTGAGGAAATCTACCACTTTCCGATACAGCTGAACTCTCGCATTACACATTCCCAAGCTATGTTCGAAGCCTGCGAACGCCATCATATCGAAGATTTTACCTTCGAAATTTAGCTTTGAGGTATATTTCAGTGTATTATAGAAATGCACATTATCGTCGCTCGTGCCCGACATAATCAGAAGCCTTCCGTCTACACCCGCTGTGCGGGCCATAGCCGACGACGACTGATATCCTGAGGCATTCTGCCCGGGCGTGAGCATATAGCGCTCCGTATAGATAGCGTCATACCAATGCCAGTCGGTCACTGGAGCCATCGCCACACCCGCTTTGAACGGACAACCCTTCGCGCCCATCTCCATAAGCGTCATATAGCCTCCGTAGCTCCAGCCGAAGCATGAGAGACGCTTCGAGTCTACGTAAGGAAGTGAGGCGAAGTAGCGTGCGCCAGCAAGCTGATCAAGGGTCTCGAGTTCTCCGAGATGCTTGTAGACACTGTAGGCCCATTTTCTCGACCTGTTGCCTGTGCCACGTCCGTCTACAGCCGCCACGATATAACCCTCTGAGGCGATATAATTGTTGCCACCCATCTTCCAGCTGTTGGTTACCTCCTGCGAATCGGGTCCGTTATACTGATACATCATAAGAGGATACTTCTTTGAGCTATCGAAATTCACCGGCTTTATGATGTAGGCGTTCATCTCCTCGCCATTGTCATTCTTGACGGTCAGAAGCTCCATACGTGGCGATTCAGCGTAACGCTGCATATATGCCTCGTTCAGCTCAAGATCACACATCTTCTCGCCCTTGGCATTGAAGATGCGATACTGCGGAGCCTGTGCCACGCTGCTGTAATTCTGCACATAGTATGAACAGGTAGTGCTGAAGTTGGCCGAGGCTGTACCCTCCTCCTTGTTAAGGAGACGGTAAGCACCCTTCGCGTCAACCACGGCAATGTTGCGGTTGACAGCTCCGAGCGATGTAGTTTGCATGTAATACTGGCCAAGTCGGTCTTTGCCGTAATAAGCCGTAACATTAAACTCCCCTTTCGTGATCTGGCGACGCAGTGTGCCGCTGTAATCATACTGATAGAGATGTCGGTAGCCGCTCTTCTCGCTTGCAATTACGAAACCGTCGTCGGCAAAATCAACCATCTTATAAGTGTCGGGGCTGAGCCAAGCCTCGGAAGTATCGGTATAAATCTGCTTGCCTACGGTAGAGAGCGGATTCACATCGAAGAGACGCAGATTATTCTGGTCGTGGTTGAGCAGCATCACCATGAGCCTCATTCCGTCGGCTCCACCGAATTGAATCAGAGGCACATAGTCGTTGGCACTGATCGGAAGATCCATCTTCTTGATCTTTCGGTTGTCAAGGTCGTAAGAATGTACGCTCACCACCGAATTGCTGTAGCCGGCCAACGGATATTTGTATGAATAAGCCTCCGGATAGGGATCTCCCATCGGGTCGCTGTCGCAGAAGCTCCGGTAGTTGTCAAACGAATAGGTCGGCACGGCGCTCTCGTCGAAACGGATAAATGCCAAGACATTGTCGTCGGCGCTCCAGCACATGGAGTTTAACATTCCGAATTCCTCCTCATAGCTCCAATCGGGCGTTCCGTTTATCACCTTATTCACCTCGCCGTCGGTTGTGATCTGATTGTCAGTTTCATAATCGAGGCTGGAGATAAAGATGTTGTTGTCGCGCGTGTAGGCCACGAAGCGTCCGTCGTGAGAAATCACGGCTCCTCTCTGCGGCCCCTTCTTGCTCACCATTTTCACGGTAGAGCGCATCATATCGTATACGTAGTAATCGGCCGTGAAACTGTGGCGGTAGATCTTCTTCATATTGTTCCAGAGAAGAAGTTTCTTGCCGTTCGCGCTAAGTTTGAAGCCGTCAAACTCCTCGATCTTCAGTTCACCTTTCTGGCCTGAGATGCTGAAGAGCTCGCCGGTCTTTTTGCCGGTCTTGTAACTGTAGATATCGATGCTTTTACCGTCGGCCGAAATCGCGGCATAGGTTTCACCCCCTTCCAGAGGCGTCACGTCTTTTATCCGGGCCGGAGCATTACGTTTGGTGTCGCAATAATCCTCTACCGATAGCGGAGATGCGTGAAGCCCCGCTGCTGAAACTACAGCAGCGGAGAGCAACATGATATTTTTACGCAATCTCATTTCAATCTTTTATTTGGTGAGAATTAATAAGAGCGGGCTATGATTACACGACGTTTCGAGGGACGGCCTGTGACCATGCATACACCCTCCTCCTCCTCTCCGTCGAGAGGGATACAGCGGATAGTAGCTTTTGTCTCCTCTTTAATCTTCTCTTCGGTCTCGGTAGTGCCATCCCAATGAGCCAGGAAGAAACCGCCATTTTCGATCTTCTCCTTGAATTCATCGTAGCTGTCTACCTTATACGTGCGCTCGTCGCGCATCTTGAGAGCCTTCTTGTAGAGGTTGTCTTGTATATCTTCGAGCTCGGCGGCCACTCTCTCGGCGATGCCATCCAGAGAAACTGTCTGCTTCTCGAGAGTGTCGCGGCGCATCATCTCCACGGTGCCGTTTTCAAGGTCACGAGCTCCAATCGCGAGACGCACGGGTATGCCCTTGAGCTCGTAGTCGGCAAATTTGAAGCCCGGGCGCTTGTTGTCGGCGTCGTCATACTTCACGCTTACGCCCAGCTTCTTGAGCTGCTCCACGATAGGCTCAACAGCCTTGCTGATCTCGGCGAGCTGCTCATTATTCTTATAAATAGGCACGATCACCACCTGAATAGGAGCCAGATGCGGAGGAAGCACCAGACCGTTGTCGTCGGAGTGGGTCATGATCAGCGCGCCCATCAAACGGGTAGATACGCCCCATGAGTTTGCCCATACCGATTCGGGCTTGTTCTCCTTGTTCATGAAGGTTACATCGAATGCCTTGGCGAAGTTCTGGCCCAAGTTGTGCGATGTGCCCGACTGGAGAGCCTTGCCATCCTGCATCATAGCCTCGATGGTGTAGGTGTTAACTGCGCCGGCAAATCTCTCGTTCTCAGTCTTCACACCCTTGATCACCGGGATTGCCATGTAATTCTCAACGAAATCGGCATAGAGATTGATCATCTGCACTGTGCGCTTCTCCGATTCTTCGGCTGTGGCATGTGCGCAGTGACCCTCCTGCCAGAGGAATTCTGAGGTGCGGAGAAACATACGGGTACGCATCTCCCATCGCATCACGTTGGCCCACTGGTTTATTAGCAGCGGGAGATCACGATAGCTGTGAATCCAGTTCTTAAATGTACCCCAGATGATTGTCTCTGAAGTAGGACGTATAATGAGCTCCTCCTCAAGGCGTGCGGCGGGATCCACCACCACACCTTTACCATCGGGGTCGTTCTTCAGGCGGTAATGTGTCACGATGGCACATTCCTTTGCGAATCCTTCAACATGTTCGGCCTCACGACAAAGATACGACTTCGGGATGAGCAGAGGGAAATATGCGTTCTGCACGCCGGTCTCCTTAAACATCTTGTCGAGCGTCTGCTGCATCTTCTCCCAAATGGCGTAGCCATAAGGTTTGATCACCATGCAGCCTCTCACAGCGCTCTGCTCTGCAAGGTCGGCTTTTACCACAAGTTCGTTATACCATTTCGAGTAATCCTCACTACGTTTGGTAAGATCTTTTAATTCTTTTGCCATGACTGTCTTTCGGTCTGTATTTTTTCTCTTGTTAGTTCCAATAATGGGTTTGCAAGCATGGCCATCTGCCAACTGATTTATGCCGTCTGACTCACGTTTCAATTGCTGCCAGACAAGCGGCGGAATGACCTACTTACTGTAATGAACTACAAAATTACAAAAAATCAATAAATAAATAAAGAAACCGCCCGAAAAACTTCAGGCGGCTCCATTTTTAACATTTATTATTAACGGTTTCTATCAATTTTCACATATAAACAGCCTTACAGACCGTATATTATCACCCGCATTTAAAATGCCTCTCAACGAATACGATCTACGGCTCTCAACTTGTTGTGATCGCTCTGAATACGCCCTAAGGCCATCAACGTGGCAATAAGGGCGATTATGGGCGCACAAATCTGTCCCGACCAGCTGATTGTGCCTCCCTCGATCGCCGTGTAACCCAATGTGGCTCCCACTGCCATGCTGCCGATTATCAAAAGAATGCACACCCAGCACACCTTCTTCTGCAACGGAAGATTGTGATAGAGGAAGATATCGATGAGCAGCAAAATCGCTGTAGTGAGTGTGAGCACGAAGAAATACCATGTGGAGAGGAAGGTATGCTCCGGTGCTTCTCCACCGTTCTCTACGGTGAATCCGAGTGTCGAGAAGTTGAAACTGTAGTCGGTCGTGTTCACCTGCCCCAATGAGCAGAAGGTGAAACAACACATCATGACGGCGGCTGCCAATAGCAACACCGATTGCCAACGCTGTATTACCATAATACTGTTATTTGTTTTTATAAGTTTGATTTATATAGTCTTTAATCTATTATTCCGGTAGCAAACGTATCGATCTTGCCAGATTGAGGCTGGAAAAATATGCTGTCGGAATCTCTCATGCTGCAAAATTAATGATTTTTTGTCTAACTTTTACTTTTCGGCACATCATTTGTTATAGATAATATAGGAGGCCGATTTATTTCGGTCCAATTCCCGACGAGCAGCTCGTCTTCTATTTTTTTCGTAAATTATAAAAACATACTTCATTATGAGTTCCAAACTCGATTCCGATCTCCATATCAAAGTGAGGAATCTTATCGATAAATCTGAATATAACAAGGCATTCAGCCTTCTGCGAGGCCGCATCTCCAAGCAAACGGCCCCGGCTTTGTATGATCTTCTTGAAAAACAAGAGGATACCTACAAATATCTTTTACATTATTTTGTGGAGGGTTTCTCCGATTCCTCGCGGCAGGATATGCTCGCAGAGACCGGAAGCACACTCCATTTTATTAATGACTCCGTCTATCGAAATGCTATTTTGGTCGACAGTTCCGACATTTATTCCTCCACTCTCCGCTTTGAGAATGTAAGGAAGGCCACTCTCCAATCCCGACTCGACGAATATCGCAGCGCACATTCTATGGCCATGTTAGCTATGGAGTCCGACGGCAACCTCGACATTCTCAAGGAGGCCGACGAGGCTTTGGTGTCGCTCTTCTCTTATGTTTGGACGATGTTCGGAGCCTCTTCCGACGATTATGCCAAGGTGGTGAAATCGGTGCAGCACGATGATCTCCCTTTCGATCTCAAGGCACAGATGATCTCGGCCCTTCTGCTCGGCAATCTTGCCTATTTCGATCGGAAAGGCTTCAACGCTCTGCTCGACATTTATGACTCTGCTTCCGATCCTCGCATTTCTGCCCGCGCCCTTGCTTCGATTATCCTTGTGATGTATACCCACAACAAGAGAATTGAGAAAGACCCCAAACTTAAAGCCCGGCTTCAGGTTTGGTCTGATTCTATTATGCTCTATCCGCAGGTGCGCGAGGTTATCATGACGATTATCAGGGCTCACGACACCCAGCGAATCTCTTCGAAAATGCAGAATGAAGTGCTCCCGGAGCTTATGAAGCTGCGTCCGGAAATTCTGAAGCGTCTCGGCAAAATGTCGCAGGCCTCTGATCTCGAAAGTCTGGAGGCCAATCCGGAATGGGAGGAGATCATTAATAAGGATGGACTGGGCGACAAACTCAAGGAACTTACCGATATTCAAATGGATGGCGGTGATGTCATGATGCTCGCATTCTCGAATCTCAAATCGTTCCCCTTCTTCAACACGGTGGCCAACTGGTTTCTCCCCTTCTCTGATTCCCACAATGAAGTGGCTCGCGTCACAAGTGAAGTGAAGGGCGCATTCAGCCAGATCCTCGATTCGGAGGGTGTGATGTGCGATTCCGATAAGTTCTCCTTCATACTGTCGCTCACCCGTATGCCCGAGGCTCAACGTCAGATGATCAGCCAGCAGATGGAGGCGCAGCTCAGCCAGTTGAAGGAAGTGATGGCCGATAAGAAACTGAAATCGACAATTCCGGAGTTTGATCAGGAAGTGACTCGCTACATCCGCGACATCTACCGTTTCTTCAAGCTCTTCCGTAAAAAAGATGATTTCAAAGACCCGTTTGCCAAGGCCCTCGACCTAAACGCTATCCCTTATCTCGATCATATCCTTGCCGATCCGGAGATTCTCAGTCTCGTAGGCGAGTTCTATTTCAAACGCGGTTACTACGAGGAGGCTCTCCCCCTGCTGAAGAGATTGGAGAGCGGCAATCCCGACGCCGGTTTGCTTTGGGAGAAGATTGGCTACTGCTATAATGCCATGGGCCAGCTCACCGAGGCCTTGGAGTGGTATCGTAAAGCTGAGCTCATTCACCCTGACAGCAAATGGCTTATAAAGAAACTGGCTCAGTGCAACCGATTGCTTGAAAATTATCAGGAGGCAGCCGAATACTACGCCAAAGCTTTGGCCGATGATCCCGAGAATTACCACCTGCTGCTTAACGCCGGCCACGTGCTTCTCAACATAGGAAAGACGGATGAAGCCGTAGCCAACTTCTACCATGCCGATTACGTCAATCCTGACAAGATCTCGGTTTGGCGCGCGCTTGCTTGGGGGGAGATGCTCAACGGCAACCCCGACAAGAGCCTCGGATTCTATTCGAAAATACTCGAATCGCCCGATAAAACAGCCGTAGATATCGTCAACACCGGCCACGCCTACTTTTTGAAGAAAGACTACAAGAACGCATCAGCCTCCTACAAGAAAGCTTTGAAGGAGAAAGATTATGATTTCAAGAAACTCGAAGAGGTAGTGAAGGAAGATCTTCCTGCGCTCACAAAAGCTGGTGGCGATGCAGCCGATCTCAATCTCCTACTTGAGAATGTGAGATACGAAATATAAGCCTTATCAGTAAAGCAAAAAATCTGTCTGTAGGGCAAAAAATTTGAGGAGGATCTCAACGTCTGAGTTCCTCCTCTATTTTTTCTACTGCTACCGAAATATCTTTGGCGTAAGGCAATCGATCGGCTATCGCTGAGATGCCGTGTAGCACGGTGGCGTGTCGCCGGTTGAGCTTCTGCCCGATGGCCGAAGATGATAGCGATGTGAGTTTATGACTGAGATACATGATCACCTGGCGAGCGTCGGCAATGTCGCGCACTCTGCTCTTCGAGAAGATCACATCAGGATTCAACTTATAGAAATCAGCCGTGGCCTCCACAATCATTTCAAAGTTGATGGTCTTGTGCTCCACCTTCTTGATCGAGTGTTTCATCACCTCCTGGGCGAGTTCAAGGTCGATCGGTGCGCTCAGTGTTATCGAACGTGTGAGAATACCCATCACGATACCCTCAAGCTCTCTCACAGAACCGGTTGATTGCTCGGAGATGAGTTCGATCACCTCCTCCGGTATCTTCAAGCCGTTCTTCGCGGCCTTGAAAGAAAGTATCTTCTTCTTCAGAGCGAAGTCCGGACGCGTGATCCTCTCGGTGATACCCCACTTGAATCGGTCGATCAGTCGATCCTGTATGCCGTCGAGTTCCATGGGCGGACGGTCGCAGGTAAACACGAGCGTCTTGCCATTCTGGTGCAGATGGTTGAAGATGGGGAAAAGCACGTTGGCTGTTCCATCCTTGTGGCTAAGCTCCTGAAGGTCGTCGATAAGGAGCACATCCATCTGCTGAAACCAGTTGATGAAGCCGGGGATGGTCTTGTGCATCGTAGCGTTGGCCATCAGGTTCTGGAATTGACGCAGCGGAACGAAGAGCACCTTTGCTTTCGGGTTTCTCTCCTTTACACGGATACCGATTGCCTGAATAAGGTGAGTCTTCCCCACTCCCACTTCTCCATAAAGGAAGAAGGGGTTGAAATCATTTTTGCCAGGATTGTTTGCGATATACTCTGCGATGGTGAAGGGGAGACGGTTGCTCTCTCCCACCATATAATTTTCAAACGTCAAGGTCTCGTTGAGCTGCGGATCAAAATCTGGCGTCGCTGCATTGCTCTTGTCGCCAAGGGGCGAGGGAGCCTGCATGGAGCGCACGAATTTGTTTTTGATGGCATGACTTTGCTGCGAACTCGTCAACTTCACGTTTGATGCGGCATCGTTGTTTATGACGTTTACCTCATACTCCAGGCGCACACCTTCACCGAACACCTTACGCAAGGTGCTCGATAAAATCTGGTAGAACTCATCCTCGTATTTCTCGCAATAGAAGGTGGAGGGAGGCACCAAAGTAAGCACATTATTAATGTAACTCTTTGGATACGTTGGATAAAACCAAGTACGCGTCCTCGACTCCCCGATGTTATCGCGGATAATCTCAAGGCATTTTGCCCAGCGTATGTTTAAATCTTCCATCATAGACGTATAACGCAAAATCGATTGCAAAATAACAACAAAAATTCTGAAAAAAAAATAGTCTCTGCTATTGCATATTTCGATTTTTTTTAAAATACTTTTATACAACAGAATAAAATTTCCTTTTTTCTCCCTCCTCTTTTACTCCCACCCTTTTCATGTTCTCTATCCTCCGTTCCCTTCTTCCTCTACTCTATCACGCATTCCCCCTTTGCCACAGCTCCCCTAATATAAGCAGCGGCGGCCCATTCCGCTTAACGAAATGGGCCGCCGTCCTATTCTTTCCCTCCCGCTTGGGAGGCACATATCATTTAAAGCAGCTTGATGCTGATATAGCGCTTGGGGTTCTTCTGGATGTCGAGAATGAGCGAATCTACATCTGCCGTAACTCTGGCGATGCGGTTGTAGAGCTCCGGATCGTTCATCATCAAGCCAAGCGTTGAATTCTTATTATTGAGCTGGTCGGAGAATTTCTTCAAGTTGGCCGTCACCTCATTCACATTGTCCATCGCCGAGGCCACAGGAAGCTGGCTGAGCTGACTTGAGAGCTGAGTGAGGTCGGTTGTGATATTGTTAAGGTTCTTTGCCACCTGATCGGCATTGTTCATCAGCACCGGCACCTGCTTACCCATTACGGCATCAAGATTCGATGAAGCCGAGTTGATGTGAGCCGTAATCCCTTCAAGTGCCTTCACCGAATTTAAAAGAGCCGGATCTGAAACGAGTGCATTGAGATTGGTGAGAAGGCTGTCTACCTTCGGCACGATATTCTCAACCGAAGGAAGCAACTTATCAGATAAGCTTGCCATCATGTCGGGTTTCAATTCAGTGCTGATATGGCCCCCCACCTCAAGCATCTTCGCGCTCTTGCCGAGCTGAATCTCTACGAAGGCTCCGTTGAGAAGCGACGAACCGATCACTGCTTTTGAATCCTCCGGAAGATGAAGATTCTTGTTGAGTGCGAGCACCACCTCAATCTTGCCGGGATTCTGATAATCGAAATTGATCTCTCTCACCTGTCCCACCTTGTAGCCGTCGATATTCACTGGCGCCGACACCTCAAGGCCGGAGACATTCGTATAATCGGCCACATAGAAATTGGCCGGCTTGAAGATGTTGATCCCTTTCAGATAGTCGATTCCGAAAAAGAGAATGGCGATAGCCACAATCACCGAAATACCGATGATAAATTCCTTAGACAATAATTTTTTCATAGTTTATGAAGAATCTGTTTTTATTTGCTTTTTTTACTTTTCTTGATCGAGACTATAAAGGCATCCGGTATCAATTTCTTTACCTCCGCCAATTTATCGGCCAAGTCTTTCTGGTTTTCGCTCTCTCCATAGTAATACTTATAGTAGTTACCCTCCTTCGTCGCAGTTATTGGTGAGAGTCCACGGAAACGCGGATTGTTCTGCTTCAGAAGT
This sequence comes from uncultured Sangeribacter sp., assembly GCA_964525735.1. Lineage (GTDB taxonomy): Bacteria > Bacteroidota > Bacteroidia > Bacteroidales > Muribaculaceae > Lepagella. The sequence goes on along the minus strand of CAZGJH010000002.1, from coordinate 17,384 downwards.
TCTGTTGAGGCGAGCACCTGTATTCTATATACTGTAACAACTTTTTCTACCTTTGCGTTGTGAGAATTTGCCGGACGCTCCTTCTTTTTTGTCTCTTTCTTATTCTGTTTACCCTTTTTCTTATCTTTTTTACCCTTTTTGTCTGCGGCGTTCTGGGAGTCGGCCGAGGCGTCGGCTATCAATTCTTCGCTATCATTACCCTCTACGGTCTTTCCCAGACGCTCCGTAGAGCTGTGCATTGGAATGTCTCTTGTCTCCACATTTCTTGAAATCGACGATTCGCGACCTCTTTCCGAACGTCTTCTGCGTTTCCCCACAGTAGTTCTCGTGGTGTTGTCGGCAGGAGCTTTGTCCCCCTTCTTTACCGAAGCCTTCGACGAAGCCACCACCTTTGGAGCATTTCCGTCGGCTGCTCCGCTTCTCGTTTTTGCTGCCGAATGATTTCCAAGACTGTGCGTCACGCGATAGTCTTTCTCATAAGCCTCAACCGCGTTGAAAATAGCCTGCGCAAGTTCCTGCGCTCCTTTCTCCGAAGAGAGATATTTGGCCGCATCAGGATTACAGATGAAGTCGAGCTCAACCAACACCGACGGCATCGAGGTGGCCCAGAGCACCCAGAACCCTGCCTGATGCACTCCACGGTTCTTGCGACCCGATTTCACAAGCTCCTTCTGTGCGAGATCGGCAAATTTGATGCTCTTGTTGAGATTCTTCTTCTGAGCCATCTCGAAAATGATATACGACTCATCTTTCGAGGGGTCGAATCCGCTGTATTTCTGCTCATAGTTGCTCTCAAGTTCGATTACAGCATTCTCCCTGCGCGCCACGGCCATATTGTTGTCGTCTTTATGCAGACCGAGCGCATACACCGAACTTCCCGCAATGTTCTTTCGGTTTTTGTTGCTTTTGTCTACGGAGTTGGTGTGTATCGAAATGAAGAGATCACCTTTTGCCTTATTGGCTATGTCGGCTCGTTGCTGAAGGGTGAGATAAGTGTCGTCCTTACGGGTCATCACCACAGAAGTACCCTTCAATTTGTTATCGATAAGTTTTTTGAGCTGAAGCGCCACACTGAGGTTAATCTCCTTCTCTTTCGTGCCGTTGTCTACCGCTCCAAAGTCTTTCCCGCCGTGTCCTGGATCAATCACAACGGTAAAATCTTTCGAGGCTCCCCCGTTGGCCATCATTGGCAGAGAGAGCAATCCTGAAACAACAACTGTAATTATAATACTGATAAACTTGATTTGTCGCTTAAACATAAATTTTTATTATCAAAAATGCCATACCTCACAGCCGATAGCCACCTATCAGCCAACAATTGGCTAAGGAATCGTAAAAAAGATTCCTATGCAAAGTTACAAAAAAATTTTCTCCATTCAGCAAAGAACGGAGAAAAAACCAAATATTACTGACTTATGGGTGATTTTTAAAGAATTTTTAAAGCTATCGCGGCCGCAGCTTCAGCGTCAGCCATCGCATGATGATGATGCTCCAGATCATACCCGCAACGGCGTGCAACAGTCGGAAGCTTATGATTGGGCAACGAATTTCCAAACACACGGCGCGAAGCCGTGCAGGTGCAATAAAACTTATACGAGGAGGGATAAGTCATCTCAAATCGGCGGAAAGCGGCTTTCAGACACCCCTCGTCAAACCGGCTGAAATGGGCCACGAGCGGGAGGCCCTCAATCTGAGGAGCTATCTCTGCCCACACCTCGGGGAAGGTATCCGCACTCTCAGTGTCAGCCTTAGTAAGACCATGCACCGCAATGTTCGACGGACTATAATAATTCGGCACAGGATGAATAAGCTTGTAAATCTTCTTTACAACCTTACCCTCCTTTACAATCACAACACCCACGCTGCAAACGCTGCACATGTCGCGATTGGCTGTTTCAAAATCTATGGCTGCAAAATTCAACATTATCTTCTCAATTTGAGGAATCGTAAAAAATGGCGATTCCTGAAGCTTTGTCAACTTCTTATTATACGTGATTTAATGCTTTTTATTTTGGTAATAATCTAAAAGGTTGTTATATTTGTCGCACCAAACCAGAAAACGTCAAATATGTCTACAATATCTCCCGATCTTCACCTTCCAACTCTATCTCCCGAATTTTTCGATTTCATCGCAAGTCATATCAACGGCGATCCTATCAAACTGCGTCTTAGCCTGCATGATAAAGCCACGAATTTTGACGTGGATTTTGCTTTGACTCAGATAGAAAGCCGAAAGAAATGCTCACGCAAGCTGAAAAACTTCATACAAAACAAGAAGTTTCTATTCCCCTCCACGCTTAGCGCCGAACAAGCCAGTCATCAAGCCGTAGCCCAATTTCACGCCTCGCTGTTATCGGATTGCACGCTGCTTGACATGACCGCCGGTCTTGGTATCGACGCTATGACTATGGCGGAAAATGCTTCTGAAGCCGTAGCCATCGAACTCGACCCGCTGAAAGCCGCCACACTTAAATACGATTCCGAGCTGCTCGGAAAGCGGAATCTCGAAGTCATCAACGCCGATTCCGTTGATTGGCTTGAAAAATCCGACCGTCGTTTTGACATCATTTTCATCGACCCTGCCCGCAGGAAGGAAGACAATTCGCGTGCCTACAACTTCCACGATTGCCTCCCCGACATAATTGCTCTACAAGACTCTCTGCTCAACCGTTCCAAGCATCTCATAATAAAAGCCTCTCCCCTGCTCGACGTGACTCAAACATTGAAAGACATCAGAAATGTCACCGCTATTCGAGCCCTGTGCGTTCAAGGCGAATGTAAAGAGATTCTCGTTGAAGCCTCACGGCATGACAACACGTCAGCCAACCTATCTCTTACTCCTATATTATATGAAGCAATCGATCTAAATGAAGCAGGCGCCATAATCTCTCGATTCAGCTACTCCTCCCAACCCGAAAGCCCCGCTCCAGCTCCCGAAACAGAGCCAAGCTACGCTTCCGAAACCTTGCCCAGCTACGCTTCAGAGTCCGACCTCTCTAACGGCTCTTACCTTTACGAACCGAATGCCGCCGTCATGAAGCTCGCCCCCTGGAAAGAGCTCTCCACCAAATTCCCCTCCCTGAAGAAACTCGCCCCCTCATCCCACCTCTTCACGAGCCCTGAACTCTATCCCGAATTTCCAGGGCGCGTGCTCCGCATCGAGAGGGTGATAGAGAAAAAAGACCGGAAATCCCTCAAAGGACTCCCGGTCAATGTAGCTGTAAGAAATTATCCCCTTTCCGTTGCTGAGCTCCGTAAAACGCTGAAGGTAAAAGAGGGTAAGGATCACTTCCTTTACGGCACCACCCTCTCAAAACCGATACTCATCCTTGCCGAAAGAGTCTTAAGCACGGAAAGAGTCTGAATCACGGAAAGAGTCTGAGAAATCAGAATCTGAATCCGGCACTGAGCACAACCTGGCTGTTGTTGAGCGAAAGCTTGGCCTGCGGCGAAGGAATAGAAATCCCGTTGTCGGCATCAACATCAGGCGTGAATGCATGATACGTCGAATTCATGTTCTTATACACATAAGCTAAGTCGACATAGAATTTCTGATAGCGATACCCCAGACCACAAGTAATGTAGTTGGTGTGGTTGTCGATACGATAGTTGGGCAGCGTGCCTGAAGTGAACACAGTTACCTTATCGTCAGCCACTTTCTTATCTACGGGAGATGTTACGTGGCTATATCCGGCTCTCACGCTGAAGGCGGGAGTGACGCGATACTCAGCACCCAAACGGAACGTATGAGTTGCCTTATACATCGTCTTGATATCGGAGTTGGTCCAATAATATGTATCCTCTTCAAAGAATCCGGCGGGCTTCTGAGTTACGTTTGCCTTTGAAGGTGCGCTCTGTGCCTTTTGGGCCGGGGCCCAGTAAGGTCCGTCATACCAGCCGTCGTCATACCAGCCATCATCCCAACCGCTGCTGATACCGTAGCTGCCAGCGTCAGAGAATTTCATCTGATTGTAAGGGGTATACTCGTAATCGGCCGACAGAATGAAGCTCGAACCAATCACACCGGCGATACTTCCGAGAAACTTCCACGGAGTGCGGAAGCAGAGGTCATTGTAGCCATAGCGTCCCTGATTCGTCAACGCCTGTCCGTTCTCGCCATTGCCGTAAGCATAGTTGACGTCGCCACCGAATGTCTCGGAAAGATTCATCCAGGTTGGCGTGTGGAAAGCCACACCGATTCGCAGTTCCTGAATAGGCTTCAGGATCACGCCCAACTTGTAGTTGAAACCTGAACCATGTATGTTGTAATAGTTGCCCAATGTCCAATCAGCAGTTGTGCGTGTCGTGATATTGTTGCGGTCGGCCACATAGGCATTGTCGAGCTGCTCGCCCCATATTGAATTCAAGGTGTAGTTGAAATTGACGATGTCAAAATCCATACCCCAATACACCACGTTCATGATGTTGCCACCAAACGCGATATTGAATTCGTCAAACGATCCCTTCTCCACAACATTAAACTGTCCGCGTCCCGATGTCCCTGTGCCCCATTGGCCATACCATTCTGCATTAGCCGTGTCGTCGGAGGGTGAAACGAGGTAGCTGTCGTAACCGAGAATCGAAATCCACGGTGCGCCATAACCGCCGTCGTTGGGATTGTAAGGATCGAAGGAGATCCCACCGTTGTTACCATACAATGTAGTGACATCGCCCGCAGTAAGCTGCTCACCATTACATACGCCCGCAATGTAGTTGCTCAGCGATGTGTTGAGGGTCGGAATGATGCCGGAATACTGACGATTAAACGACGCTCCCTTATTATAGGTGAAACCGATATTGAGATTGGGCACCGTCACGCTCGGCAGACGCATCGTGAATACGCCTCCTATATTATTAAGTAGGAATTTTGTCTGGTCGGCTGAAAATTTCTGCCCTTGCGACTCTGAGGTGGAGCTCTGAAGGTCGAGATTTACCGTCACTCCAACGTCATTGCTTCTGTAGACGCCGATGCCGGCAGGATTTTGCGACAATGTTGAAAGATCGCCACCGAGGGCTCCGAATGCGCCACCCATCGACATGAAACGAGCCGTGCCCTTCAAGTCAGGTTGTGAAATGCGATAGCCGTCGACGGCACTTTGCGCGAAAGCGCCTCCTGTGGCCGCTATCGACAAAGATATCATGAAAAGACTTCTCTTCATATTCTATTGTTCTGGTATAGTCTGGTTAAGGAAAAATACAATCTGCTGCTGACGTAAAAGAATGTCATAAATCAGCGTCTGCGACCGCCACCGGTTGTGCCACGGCTGCCACCGCCTGAGCTGCGTCCGCTGCCATAGCTGCCACCGCTGCTTCTCGAACCGCCCGATGTCGACCGTCCCGTATTGAAACTGCGACTCGGCTGACTCTGCGTCTGGTTGCTGTTGTAGTGATTACGGTTTGTGGTTGTGCTCTGCTGACGGTTTGTAGTCGTAGCCGGGCGAGTCGTTGTTGTCGTAGCCGGGCGAGTTGAGCTGCCGGGACGGGTCGAATTAGTCGTGGCAGGACGTGTCGACGTGCCAGGGAAGGCCGACGAAGTGCCTGAGCTGCCAGCCGGAACTCTGTGGCCACCGTTTACATACTCCCAACGGCCATTGTTGTTGACAACCCCCGCACCACCGGGACGTGCGCCGTTAGATCCGGGCCGACCGGCTACGGTCGTACCACCGACTCCTGGACGATGATTGCCACCTACCGTTGTGCCAGGGTATCTCGATGAGCCACCGCCAACATTGTGCGAGCCCACACCGGGACGATGATTGCCCGACCAGCCAGGAGCCGGACCTACAGGTCGATTCCCATTAGGACGCCAAGTGGCTCCGGGTCGCGACGGGCCAGCCCATGCCGGACCCCAACCCCACGACGGGCCCCAGCCCCAGGATGGTCCCCATCCCCAAGAGGGACCCCAACCCCACGAAGGCCCCCATGCGGGTCCCCAATTCCATGACGGGCCCCAGCCCCATGAATACCAGGGATCGTAGAAGGAGAGGTTCCAACCCCAGCCACCTATATTCCATCCCCAACCACTGTAGTAAGGCCAGTTGTAAGAGTAATAAGGCGAGAAAACGGGTATGCCGTTGTTGTTGATCACAATCTCTACATTACCGTAAGCGTTGGCCAAGACATCTTCAAGCACATCAGAATTATCTACCACAATCGTGGGATTATAGTATTTCTGAATCTGCTGGGTATATACGAAATCCTCACCATTCTCCACATACTGTCCGATTGTGTCGATTGGCGTGGCGTAATATTGGTTGCGACGATTGTAATCGTCTACATCCATCTCGGCCATATTGCTGATATAATTCGACTGTTTCTTCTTCTTGTTGTTGCTTGAAGTCTTATTAGAAGAATTCTCCTTAGCCGGATTATAATATATATCGTCGTCGAAATAGCTCTGCGCCATCAGCGCAGGTGCCGACAACAGTAGTATTCCCGAAAGTAAAAGTTGATGTCTCATAATATTGAATATTTATCGATAATAAATCTCTTCCTATCCTATTTAATTAACGTGAAAATCCTCTCTTTCGTCTTGATGACCCACCAAACATAATGATAAATCATCAAAATAACGCTCAAGATCGAAATTCTTTTCCTATATGACAATCTTAAAGGCTTAAAGTTTAACCCTCTGCTGTCTCAAAATCTCAAATAAAATTCCTTGCAAAGCTCTCGATATGCCTCCGTAGGTTCTTTTGATTCGTCAAACATCACCAATTCTTCGAAGCAATCATCACATCCCGAATCGGAAAGACCGAATTCTATCATGACGCGCTTCACGGGAGCCGTCTGATGGTCGCGCACCATACATTCCCTCTGAACGAAGAGCCCGCAATCCCTCGCAATGCGCTTCAACCCCTCCCCCTCCGAAGAGGGCACAATCATGGCGATCTTCCCCCCGGGAGTCAAAACCTCCCTGCCTGAAGTGAGTATCAAAGCCGGTGTCAACGAGCCCTGATGGCGAGCCTGCTCCCGTGGAGTCAGCGGTGTTGCCACACCGGCATTGAAAAATGGTGGATTACTGATAATCAAATCGAAACGTCTCCCCTCCATCTTGCATTTGCCGATAAATTCTGAGAAATCCGATTGAATTATCTCCACACGTTCGCTCCAGGGAGAGCGCTCCACATTAAATCGGGCTTCCTCTACTGAATCTTCATGTATATCCAGCCCCGTGATCCTCCCCCCTGAGGCTCGCTGAGCCATCATCAGGGCTATCAGACCGCAGCCGCATCCCACATCGAGCACATAGCCCTGGCTCGGCGTGGCCCATGCACCAATGAGCACACCATCCACTCCCACTTTCATCGCGCTCCTTGAGTGGGCCACTGCAAACTGTTTGAATCTGAAAAGACGTTCCTTCATACAATTATCTACGTATCTTATGTGCAAAAATACAGAATTTTCATTAACTTTGCACCATCGTTTGAAAAAAATCAACCAAAATTTTATGGCACAACAATCGCCCGATATTGCATACAGCGGCTCTATTATAGCAGAATTCCCAAATGATGAGGAGGTGCGCCAATTTACTTTCGGTCACGAAATCGTCATCTTCCCTTTGAGAGAAAACGTTCTCTTCACTGCAATACCAATTCCCGTAAGACTCTCTAATCCAAATGATTTAGAGATTGCAGAGAAAGCTTACGAGACGGGTGAATGTGTCCTCGGAATTGCTCTGAAGAAGCCCGATTCTGAAGCCAACCGGCTCCGCGACTTCTACTCTATGGGGTGTGTGTGCAGAATCGCAAAGATTATTCACGCTCCTCATCTCGAACCGGTCGCCTTCGTCATGCCTGGCCCGCGCGCAAGGCTCAAGAAAATTATCCGAAAGGAGAAACCAGTGATGGGCGAAATCGCTATCTCTCCAGCCCTCGTAAGCGACAATGAATACGAAACCAAAGTCTTATTCGACTCCGTAAGAGAGGCTTACGCAAAAGTGGCTGCTTTCTTCCCCGAAGATGAACGGGGCCACATGAACATAGAAGTCGAAGATATAGAAGAACATCGTGAAGGCAACGTGGCCTTTATGATCTCTACCACTCCCCTTACTCTTGAGGAGAAAGCCGAACTTCTTGCTGCCAAGAATTTCAGAACCCAACTCGAGCTCTTCCTTTCGATGCTCGACGTCCTTATTCAGAAACTCGAGATCCAAGCCAACATTCACATGCGCACTCATCAGGATCTCAACCAGCAGCAACGCACCCACTTTCTCCAGCAGCAACTCCGCACTATTCAGGAGGAACTTGGCGAAAAAGAGACTTCCGATCTCAGTGAGTTAAGGGAGAAGGCGAAGAAGATGCCCTGGAACAAGGAGGCACGTGCTCATTTCGATAAAGAGCTGACACGTCTTGAACGCATCAGCACCAATAGCCCCGATTACGCAGTCCAGTTCGCTTATCTCGAAACTCTCCTCTCCCTCCCCTGGGAGAAGTATTCGCCCGACAACTTTGCCCTCACCAAGGTTGAGAAGATTCTCGACCGCGACCATTATGGCCTTGAGCAAGTGAAGGAGCGAATCATTGAGCATATGGCTGTGCTCAAACTGCGCAACGATATGAAATCGCCTATCATCTGCCTTTATGGCCCTCCGGGAGTGGGCAAAACATCTCTCGGACGCTCCATAGCCGATGCCCTCGGCCGCGAATATGCCCGTGTGTCATTGGGTGGCGTTCACGATGAAGCCGAAATTCGAGGACACCGACGCACATACGTCGGGGCGATGCCTGGCCGAATAATCTCCGCTCTTCAGAAATGCGGCACAAGCAACCCTGTCTTCGTGCTCGACGAGATCGATAAAATGGGCCATGATTTCAAGGGCGACCCCTCGACGGCTCTCCTCGAAGTGCTCGACCCTGAACAGAACTCCAAGTTTCACGACAACTATCTCGGCACCGACTACGATCTCTCGAAGATTCTCTTTATAGCCACTGCCAACAATCTTTCTGAGATCTCACGTCCCCTGCTCGACCGTATGGAGATCATCGAAATGGGCGGCTACATTCCTGAAGAGAAGATCGAGATCGCGAAACGTCACCTCGTCCCCAAAAGTCTCGAAGAACATGGCTTCTCCAAGGGTGAGATCACCTTTGCCGACGATGCTATTCGTTTGATCATAGAGCGTTACACACGCGAATCGGGTGTGCGGCAACTTGAAAAGAAAATTGCCAAGGCGTTGCGCAAGATTGCTCGTCTTAAAGCGTCGCAGAAGGAATACCCCACCGTGGTCACCCCAGCATTGGTGAAGGAATACCTTGGCAAGGAGGAAGTAAACCCCGACCGTTATGAGACCAACAAATTCGCCGGTGTCGTCACTGGTCTGGCATGGACACAAGTTGGCGGCGAAATCCTTTTCATTGAGTGTTCCCTTTCCAACGGCAACGGTGAAAAGCTTACCCTCACCGGAAATTTGGGCGATGTCATGAAGGAATCGGCAGCCATTGCTCTTCAATACCTCAAGGCTCACGCTGAGAGATTGGGCATCGACCCGGAGGCGTTCAACAAGAAGAACATCCACATCCATGTGCCGGAGGGAGCCATTCCGAAAGATGGACCCTCGGCCGGAGTTACGATGGCCACGGCAATCGCCTCAGCCTTCACCGGAAGAAAAGTGAAGGAGAAATTGGCCATGACTGGCGAGATCACTTTGCGTGGCAAGGTGCTTCCCGTGGGCGGAATCAAGGAGAAGATCCTCGCCGCCAAACGAGCCGGCATCACCGACATAATCCTTTCAAGCGAAAACGCCAAAGACATAGCCGAGATCAACGAACGCTACCTCAAAGGCCTCACCTTCCACTACGTCGAGACAGTAGAAGACGTCCTAAACCTCGCCCTCCTCCCCGACCTCGCCGACTATCGCTTCCCCCTCTAAAGAATCAGGGCTGCCAGAAAATCTCCTGGCAGCCCTATTTGTATAAAAAAGATTCTCAGAGCCCATGATGATGATGCTCCTGCTCCAATTTAGCCACAAGCCTATTAGCCATCGCCACAGCGATAGTAATATTAGCGCAGATATGATCATTGCCAATGAGCTTATCAATCCCCACATGCTCAAGCACCGACTTCACATTCCCATTTACTCCCGACAGCACAACATGAATCCCATCCTCCTGCGACGACTTAATCAGAATCTCTAAGTTATGAACTGCCGTGGCATCAATAAACGGCACTCTACGCATTCTGATGATGCGCACAAGCGGTTTCGCACCGATGGTCGAACGGGTTAGCTCCTCAAACTTGGTAGCCACACCGAAGAAGAACGGGCCGTCGATCTCATAAACCTGCACACCCTTTGCCACGTCGAGCACCTCATGCTTTGTCGACTCCGTACCCTCGGCTACATCAAGCTGCTCGCTATACACCTTAATCTGGGTATTCTCAGTGACACGACGAAGGAAGAGAATGATTGCGAGGAGCAAACCAATCTCGATCGCGATCGTCAGATCGAAGATCACTGTGAGAAGGAATGTGAGCGCAAGCACGGCCACATCCCCTTTGGGGTTGTGGAGTATACCCTTGATTGTGCGCCAACCACTCATGTTGTAGCTCACCATAATCAGTACGGCTGCCAGACAAGCCATCGGCACCATATTGATAAGGGGCATCATGAAGAGGAAAATCAGAAGTAGCACAATCGAATGGATGATACCCGCAATCGGTGTGCGTCCCCCGTTCGTGATGTTGGTCATCGTGCGGGCGATAGCTCCTGTCACAGGGATACCGCCGAAGAACGGCACAACAATATTCGCGATCCCCTGACCGATCAACTCGGTATTTGATCGCGTGTGCGAACCGGTGACACCATCGGCTACGGTTGCCGAAAGCAACGACTCAATCGCACCGAGTATGGCGATTGTGAAAGCCGAAGGAAGGAGAAGATTGATTGTATCCATCGAAAGGGTAAAACCCTGCGGTGTCGGTATGTCGGTCGACATACTGCCGAAACGATCGCCGATTGTGGTGACATGATACTCAGGACAATAAGTATTGATGAGCCACACGGCAAAAGTTATGATGATGATCGAGATCAGGGCTCCAGGCAACTTCTTGGAGATGAAGGGCACTGCTATTATAATAAGGAGTGACACTACCCCGACTGCCGTAGTCACTAAATCGATGTTGGCGAAATTCGAGATATACATTCCCCATTTCGGCAGGAAGGAGGCCGGAACATCCTTCAGACCGAGCCCGAAGAAATCGTTCATCTGCGTGGAGAAGATTGTTAGCGCGATACCGGCCGTAAATCCTACTACGATTGGATACGGAATAAACTTGATTACTGTACCCAAATGAAACACACCGAGCAACACCAGTATCAGACCAGCCATGAACGTCGCGATTGCGAGGCCCTCAAGACCGTAATTCTCGATTATACCGTAAACGATGATGATAAAGGCTCCCGTTGGGCCTCCGATCTGCACTGAACAGCCGCCTAAGGCCGATACCAAGAAACCACCAATGATGGCGGTGATCAAACCGATCGTAGGGCTCACGCCACTCGCTATCGCGAATGCCACTGCCAACGGCAACGCTACGATACCTACTACAATTCCCGCAATGAGATCTGCCTTAAACTTTGCCAAGGAATAATCCTTGAGAGCCGAAAAGAATTTCGGCTTGAAATCAATTGGTCCGGAAAGATTCATAAACCAAAAATATTGAAACCTAAAATTATTTACCTGTTTTTGTAGATTCCTTACCCGTGGGGAATCAGTTGTGTTCTCTGTGGAATCAGTTGTCATCAGGCAGAACCGAAGAATCTCTTCTCCTCTCGTTGAAATCACCCCACCCGAGGCAGGCCCTAAAAACAACTTCAATGAAGCTCCTTAAACAACTTCATTGTTAACTTACCTGAAAAACTCTGCAAAATTACAAAAATTATGTTATAAAACATAATTTCACAGCAGAAACATTTGAAGAAAGGGAAGAAACATGTGGAGAAAGGGGGTGAAACATTTATAGAAAGGAGAGAGAAACATTTGAAGAAAGGGGCAAAACGGTAATGCAATTGAAAAATCCAGGCCTCAAATAGGCACAAAAAAAATTGATTGTCATCCCGACAACCAATCTTCTGTTAACCTTAAAATCTAATACCATGAAAAACTCACTGCAAAATTACAAATTATTTTTCAAAACAATGCTATAAAACATAAAAAAATTTACATTTTAACATAGATTTAACATTAGGAGTTATTTCAAAGGCAATATTTAGATTCGTTAACAAAAAGATTGGACTTAAAAGCTTGATAAATCTATGCCCACCATTTATGTTATTAATTTGAAAACCTTCGCCACCCGTAGCTTTCTTGATAAGTATCCCTTTTCATCTAAAGGGTGTCATCCTCAAGCCCAGAAGAGCAAAAGCTTATTTTTGTAGAGAGCGGAGTATCTTATGGAATCATAAAATGATTCCTTATTTTGCCGAAATTTTGCCGAAGCAAGAGATTCCTAAGGTAAAGGTTAAGATTTTCCCTGGCAAAGATCCTTCAAGCCAACCGCCATTTTCAAACTCGAATTTGCCATTTCCGATTCAAAAAAGGCGTAAAAAAATTGATTGTCATCCCGACAACCAATCTTCTGTTAACCTTAAAATCTAATACCATGAAAAACTCACTGCAAAATTATAATTTATTTTTCACCTGGCCAAATAATAAAGAAAAATATCTCCATATTTAACCTTTAATAATTCTCCCCACTCTAAATGTTAAAAAAATTAAGCCTTTCCTCCCTTAATAGAGTGCTCAAAGATCTCAAAGAGCTCAGAAAAAAAGTAGGGAAGCATCCCCTGCCTCCCTACATTAGCGAATTAGCGAATTAGCGAATTAGCGAATTAGCTCAATATGCTAAATCAGCGAATAAAAAGCAGCTCTCTATACTTCGGAAGAGGCCAAATCTCATTATCCACCATAAGCTCGAGCGCATCTATGTGAAGACGTATCTTCTCCATGAGCGGAGCTACATTGTCATGATAAGCGATCGCCTTCTCGCGCTCCGTCGACTTCCTATTAGCGATATGACGCTCCTTGATCATCTCCTCAACAAGCTTCTTGATATCAGCCAAATGAAGAGCAATCTTCTCGATAGCTGAAAGATCTTCTGCTCCGATCACCTTCGCTGTCTCGGCATCGAAGAGCTGCTTGATCTTGTAGGCATTGTCGAGAAGGAGACGCTGATAGGTGATTGCGGCCGGAATGATATGATTGATAGCCAAGTCACCGAGCACACGGCTCTCGATCTGAAGTTTCTTGGAATACATCTCCCACTTCACCTCGTTGCGGGCCTCAAGCTCCTTCTTGGTAAACATACCCAATTTCTCAAACATCTCTACCGTTGAAGGCCAGAGATAAGAATCGAACATGAGGGGAGCCGACGACTCCACATCAAGACCGCGGCGCTTTGCCTCCTCTTTCCATTCATCACTGTAGCCGTTGCCGTCAAACTGAATCACGCGGCTCTTGATAATGTTCTCGCGTGCTTCGTCAAGAAGAGCCTTGTCGAGAGCCTCACCTTTCTCTACCCTCTTCTCCACCTTCTCTGCAAACGAATCGAGCTCGGCTGCCACAGCGGCGTTGAGTGCGATAAGGGCTGCCGCACAGTTGGCCGAAGAACCTACGGCACGATACTCGAAGCGGTTGCCGGTGAAAGCAAATGGGCTGGTACGGTTACGGTCGGTGTTATCGATCATAAGCTCAGGAATCTGGCTCACATCAAGGCGAAGTCCACCTTTGCTCTGGAGAATGATAGAATCGGTTTCATTCTTCTCGATGCTGTCGAGAATCTCGTTGAGCTGGCTTCCGAGGAACATGGAGATGATGGCTGGAGGTGCCTCGTTGGCTCCAAGACGATGTGCATTAGTCGCGCTCATGATCGATGCCTTCAGAAGCGCATTATGTTTATGCACAGCAGCCATGACGCAGCTTACAAAGACGATAAATTCCAAATTCTCTTTCGGTGTCTTACCCGGAGAGAAGAGCAGTTTACCAGTATCGGTGCCGAGGCTCCAGTTGTTGTGCTTGCCGCTACCGTTGATGCCGGCAAAGGGTTTCTCGTGGAGAAGCACACGGAAATTATGACGGCGTGCTACCTCGTTCATCACCGACATAAGGAGAAGGTTGTGGTCGTTGGCAAGATTGGCCTCCTCGAATACAGGCGCAAGCTCAAACTGGTTGGGAGCCACCTCGTTATGACGTGTCTTGGCCGGTATGCCGAGACGATGACATTCGATCTCAAGATCGAGCATGAAGGCCTCTACTCGACTCGGAATTGCTCCGAAATAGTGGTCTTCGAGCTGCTGATTCTTTGCACTCTCATGGCCCATCAGCGTGCGACCTGTCATCACAAGGTCGGGACGGGCTGCATAAAGAGCCTCATCTACAAGGAAATATTCCTGTTCCCAACCGAGATAACACAACACATGCTTCACATCCTCGTCGAAGAAGCGAGCCACTTTCGTAGCTGCCTTGTCGATGGCGTTGAGCGAACGGAGAAGAGGCGTCTTGTAGTCAAGACTCTCTCCGGTGTAGGAGATGAAGATTGTCGGGATACAGAGAGTGTTATCCACAATGAATGCCGGAGAAGAGATATCCCATGCTGAATAGCCGCGAGCCTCGAAGGTGTTGCGGATACCGCCGTTGGGGAAGCTCGACGCGTCGGGCTCTTGCTGCACAAGCAGCTTGCCGCTGAAGCTTTCTATCACTCCACCCTTGCCATCATGCTCTATGAAGGCATCGTGCTTCTCGGCTGTGCCACCGGTCATCGGCTGAAACCAGTGCGTGTAGTGACGTGCGCCCTGCTCTACGGCCCAGCGCTTCATTCCGTCGGCCACACTGTCGGCCACCTCTCTGCTGAGAGGCTTCTTGTTGTCGATGGCATCTACAAGTGCCTCGTAAGTGACACGGGGAAGATACTCAAACATCTTCTGACGGTTGAATACTTTCTCCGCATAGTATTTTTCCACTCTTTCCTTAGGAATCTCTACCTTCACTGCCTTGCGTGAAGATGCTTCCTCGACACTTTTAAATCTTAAGTCAGACATGTCTTAAAAAATATTATGTGAATGATTTATTCTGATTTAACCCCAAATCCATCACGCATTACGCATTATGAATTATGCATTACGCATTATGAATTATCAATTATGCTTTATGAATTCCTGTCCACAGTCAAAAACCTCCGCATAGCTTCTTCGGTCTTCTCGCGAGTATTGAATCCGGTGAGTCGAACATACCCCTCGCCTTTCGAGCCAAACCCCGAGCCTGGCGTGGTCGAAAACCCGCATACCTTCAAGAAGTAGTCAAACAACTGCCATGAATCGCGGCCGTCGCCAACCGACACCCAGACGTATGGCGAATTTCCACCTCCGAACGCCTTGTAACCGAGTTTTTTGAACGTTTCGAGAATTAGGGTAGCGTTACCAAGATAATAGTCTATAGCTTCTTTCACCTCGCGGCGTCCCTCTTCTGTAAACACAGCGGCTGCGGCGCATTGCGAAACATAAGACGCTCCGTTAAACTTGGTGGTCTGTCGGCGGTTCCAAAGTGAGCGCAACTCAACTTCACTGCCATCTTCATACACCCCTTTCATCGCGGCCGGAATCACGGTGTATCCACATCGAAGACCGGTAAAACCGGCTGTCTTCGAAAAACTCCTTACCTCAATGGCCACGTCCTTGGCACCCTCGATCTCATATACTGATTTCACCACATCCTCATCCCTCACGAATGCCTCGTAAGCCGAATCGTAGATAATCAGACTTCCATTTTCTTTGGCATAGCTGATCCATTTGCTCAACTCTCCACGGGTGATAGCAACCCCGGTCGGGTTGTTGGGGAAACAAAGATAGATGATATCTACCTTCTCTGTCGGCAACGACGGCAAAAACCCGTTGTCAGGATCACAATCAAGATAAACAAGATTGCTCCATCTGCCATCCGAGAAATTGCCTGCTCGCCCATCCATCACATTATCATCTACATACACCGGGTAAGCCGGATTCATCACTGCCACCTTACATGAAGTGGAGAAAAGTTCACCTAAATTGCCGAGGTCGCTCTTGGCGCCGTCGCTTACAAACACTTCGTCAGCATCGATCGAGATGCCCTGGCGTGCATAATCGTCGGAAATGGCCTTGCGCAGGAATTCATATCCCTGCTCCGGACCGTAGCCGTGAAACGTCTCTTTTCGTGAAAGATCGTCGGTAGCTTTGCGCATTGCCGCTGTCACTGAAGGGAACAGTGGCAGTGTCACGTCGCCTATATCCATCCTGACGATATCAGCGTCAGGATTTTCACTTTTATATTCCCTGATTCTTCTGGCTACCTCTGAAAAAAGGTAGGATTTCGGAAGATTCTGGAAATTCTGATTTACTTTTACCATAATATTCTTAATCGGTCAAAGAATTTTCAAAAAACACACCCTCTGCAATGGTTGCAGCCGGTCCGGTCATAAACACATGGCCCGTGGCCTCATCATATCTGATATGAAGGGTACCCCCGAGAAGCTCTACATCAGCTTCGTTTTCCGATAGCCCGAGCAAAAATGCTGCCACAACTGTAGCGCATGTGCCGGTGCCGCAAGCCAAAGTTTCACCTGAACCTCTCTCCCACACCCTCATCTTCATATGATTTCGGTCTATCACCTCTACAAACTCTATGTTCGCACGCTCGGGCCAGATGGGATCCACCTCCAACAGGCGTCCATAATGATGTATGAGCCGGTCGGTGAGTTTATCTACGAAGATCACTCCGTGAGGGTTGCCCATTCCAACAGCCGTAATTTCAAAAGCCGTATCGTCAACCTTCACGCTCTCCTTTATCATAGAGGTGTCGGGATCGCCCTTTACGGGGATATCCTTCCTTTTGAGCAATGCCTTACCCATGTCTACCGTGACAGATTCCACCACTCCATCCTTTACATGAAGATGCAGGATCTTGATCCCCGCAAGTGTCTCAAGCGAGATCACAGTCTTATCGGTAAAACCTTTGTCGTAGACGTATTTAGCCACGCATCTCGACCCGTTGCCACACATTTGCGCTTCCGAGCCGTCGGCGTTGAACATCCTCATACGAAAATCGGCGTCGGCAGAGGGTAGAATTGCTATCAACCCGTCGCTGCCAACGCCGAAATGTCTGTCGCTTATTTTTCGAGCCAGATCCGGAAGGTCTGTCCTGTCAATGTCGATTGAGGTGGGGGTGCCAAGGGCATCGACGTAAATGTAGTCGTTGCCTGCTCCGTGCATCTTTGTGAAATAGTGTCTCAAAAGTTTAGACATAAATCAGTTCTTTTCCATTATCGGCCGTCATATCTTCAATCTGGCCTTTATGGAGTGCAAAATTATCCATTTTTTACGGAACGTGCAAACTATTTCGCAAAAATTTTAAGGAATC
>CAZGJH010000001.1:82399-84133 GCA_964525735.1 uncultured Sangeribacter sp. | reverse complement strand
GTTGAGGTCGAGGTTTTGGGGCGTGACGGCGATGTCGTGGAGAGTCTTGATGAGAGTCTGCTCGTCGTTGAGGTTTTTGTCTTGCTTCAGGGCAGGGTCGAGGAGGAGCGGTTTAGGTACGCTCTTGAAGAGCAGATGCAGGATGCGCTGCGGGTCGACAGTACGCTCCCTAAACTCACGGTAATCCTTCTTGTAGCCGAGCGAATCAGCCACGAAAGCACGTGCCTCAGGCGTAGTGTAGGCGATAAACGCCATATCCCCAGGAGAAGCCGCGCGAGTGATGCGTAGCCCTGGATTCTGCTCCTTCAGACTCTCCGAAAATGCCGCCATGCTCACGATGCAACGCGGCTCCGTAGAAGAGAGCGCCGAGATACGGGCCGAATCAGCGAAAAGCTCCGGCGTGCGCTGCATCATGCGGCGAGCGATAGCCTTGTGCTGACGTTGACCGAGAGGGGAGAGTTCACCTGCATGACCGCGTGCATCATCGGCCAGCGCCTTTACTTTGGCCAACACATCTTCTCCGACTGGGGTCAGATTCCCTCTTTGAAGCTCTCTCTCAAGCAGATTTATCACCAAAGGATATTGCAGCTCATTGATGGCCCAACGGGAGCCGTGACGCCCGTAATGCGAAACGTACACCGGCTCATAACCGGCAGGAAAAGGTGGTATCGAATCGGTGGTATAGGGATAGGCATAATAGATGCCTCCCGATTTCCCGGGAGCGACTGCAAATTCCGCCTCGATATCCTTCGGCGTGACGTTAGGCGGAAGTGGAGTGACGGCCCCTGCAGCCACAGGCCACAGAGCCAAAAACAAAGGGATAAGCCTCTTCATGATAGCAAAGAAATAGCGATGATAGCAGAGAATTAGCGATATGCCAGCGGAGAATTAGCGGTTGCGGAAACCGGCATAATTGGCAGCCGGGAAGCCGGAGAGCGTCACCGAGCAGTCGCGTATCGTAACGTCTGAAGCCTCGTCGATCATAAAGCCGTAGGTCTTGCCCTCTACGAAACCCTCGCCCTCGCGCGGACGAAGGTCGTAGACCATCCCCGCGTAATCAGTCACCTTCACCAAGTTGATATTCACATTGTTAAAATCGATGTGATTCACCTTCCCCGGTTCATCTCCGCCCACGAAGACACCATTCTCCGAAGTGGCGTAGATATTGTTGAAGCGTATACGGCTCACCTCGCCACAAGCACCCTTCGTTGCCCCTTTCGGGAAACGCCATCCCGCATCCTTATGATTGCCCACGGCACGCGGATAGGAGGTGATGTAGATCGGTTCAGATTTACCCCACCAAACGTCGGAATAGAGGCGGCAATCCACGTGCATGTTCGAGAAGGTAACGTCGGTCACGGTGCCCTCGTCGCGGTTCTGGATGCCGATGCCTCGGTTGCTGTCGCGTATGATACAGTTGTCGAAAGTCACGTGGTAGATACTGTCCATATTCTCCGAACCGATTTTCACGGCGCAACTGCGTGAAGTCATGATACAGTTTGACACCACCACGTCGTGACATGACCCGTATTCCTCAAACTCGCGGCGGTTTTTCAGGCAGATACAATCGTCGCCACTCTCGATGAAACAACCGCTGATGCGCACCTTCTTCGAATGGTCGATGTCGATGCCGTCGCCGTTGCGAATCTTCAGATTGTTGAGCAGCGAGATATCGGAAATCGCAACGTCGTAGCAGCCAACGAGATGCACCGTCCAATACGCACTGTTGCTGAT
>CAZGJH010000001.1:0-82299 GCA_964525735.1 uncultured Sangeribacter sp. | reverse complement strand
TCGCAACGTCGTAGCAGCCAACGAGATGCACCGTCCAATACGCACTGTTGCTGATTGTTACGTCGGAGATATTCACCTTCTCGACGTTTACGAGCGTCAGCACGTGTGGACGCGGGTCGAAGTCGGTGACGGGTTTCAGTTCATATGAGTCGTCGAGCTCGGCACCCATGAAGGCCACGCCGTTGCCGTCGATCGTGCCCGTTCCCGAGATAGAGATATTCTTCGCATCTTTAGCCGAGATCCACATCATACCCTCGCCACGGTTTTCACGGAATGCACTCTGCGTGTAGGCAGCCTCATCGGGGTTGGCGATAAGGTAAGAATTGGGCGCAAGGTGCAGATTCACAAAAGATTTCAATTCAATTGGGCCAGTCATGAAATATTGCCCGGCGGGTATTAGCACGATGCCGCCGCCATTTTCCGAGCAGCAGTCGATAGCTTTTTGTATGGCGGCCGCATTGTCGGTGTCGGTTCCGGCCTTGGCGCCGAAATCGGTTATGTCGTAGATTCCCCCCTTGTGGGAGTGGGAGCAGGATATGGCTGAGCCAGCAAGGAGGAGGGCCGCAGCGTATAGAAGTATATTTTTCATATTTAGAAAGTTAGATTCAGGAAGATTTAGAAAGTTAGATTCAGGAAGTGGGTATTATTCAATCACGAGCGTGCCGCCATTCATGATGTCGGTGTGAGAGAGGGTGAATCCTTCGAGCGGTTTGCCGTTGAGCGTGATGCGGTTTATGCGGAAGCCATTCGGAAGGGGTTCGAAGGGCGTTTTAACGTCGTTAGAAGGGAGATTTGGGGCTTCGATGGTAAACTGCTTACCATTCTCAAGATTGATTGTGGTTTTCGAGAAGAGCGGTAGACCGATCACATAATCCGTAGAGCCTGGGCATACGGGATAGAAGCCGAGAGCCGCGAAGACATACCACGCCGACATCTGCCCTGCATCGTCATTACCTGAAAGACCACCGGGCGCGTCAAGATACTCCGTCGACATGATATGACGCACATACTCAGCCGTTTTCTCCGGCTTGCCCACGTAGGGAAAAAGCCAAGCCACCTGATGACACGGTTCATTGCCATGCCAATAGCGGCCCTGCGTGAACATAGAATCGAGTTTCTCGTAATACTTCTCCGGCCCTCCGAGCATCTCTATCAGTCCTGGTTGATCGTGAGGCACATACCATGTGTAATGGCAAGGAGCCCCTTCCGTGATATTCTTAGAGAAGGTGAAGGGATCAGAGGGTAGAAACGAACCGTCGACGCTTCTTGGCGCGGCGTAACCCGTAGCCGGATCAATTACGTTGCGCCAGTTGCCGGAGCGCTGCATAAGCTTCTCATAATCTTCGGTATATCCGAGGCTTTTGGCCACTTGAGCAAGGGCGTAGTCGTCGAAAGCATATTCGAGCGTGCGCGACACCTGCTCACGCTTGTGGAAGGCATCGGGCACACTATCCTCAACCGGAATGTAGCCATACTTGAGGTAAGAAGTGAGGGCACGCCTTCCTTGGCCGTTGCGATAATCAGCCAAATCGGCCGGTCGCTCGAAGGCATTTCTCCGCATCCCCTCATATGCTTTATCAATATCAAAGCCCTTGACACCCTTTACGTAGGCATCGGCGAGCGTGGCTATGCAATGGTCGCCTATCATGGCGGCCGTGTAGCTGTTCCAGCAAGGGAAGATTGGCAACCAGCCGCCTTGCTCATACTTCAAAACGAGCGACTGCATCATGTCGCCGCTCATCGTAGGGGAGAGGATGTTGAGCAGAGGGTGCTGGGCGCGGTAGGTGTCCCACATACTGAAATCTTCGTAATAATCGTGGCCGGGAGCCATTTTCATGATGGGCGAGCCCTTCGAAAATGCGGGGTAGGAGCCGTCGGCATCGTTGATGGCGTGAGGGAGGAAGGAGGTGCGATAGAGCGCGCTGTAAAACTTACGGCGATCCTCTTCGGAGCCCCCCTCCACTTCGATCGAGGCAAGGTGACGCTGCCAAGTGGAGTCAAGATTGTCGCGCACGGCAGCATAGTCGAAGCCGGGTATCTCGGCCTGGAGATTAGCGAGAGCACCCTCTATGCCGGTGAATGAGGAGGCTGCTTTTACTACTACTGTTTCATCGGCCTTCACAGGGAAGGCTATGTAAGCGCCTATGCCCGTGGCGTTTGAGATACGGTCTTCATCGCTGAAGACTTCGTCATCGCGAAATGTGCCGTAGCCGCATATGGAGAGCGAGGCTGGCCACTCAATTACGAAATAACCGGCGAATCCGGCTGATTCACCCCAGCCTTGATAGATGCGGTGTACGGGGTTATAGCCTCTGATTTGGCGCTTTTCGATGTCTATTTCGATGAAACCCAGGCCTTCATCGCTGTTTGGATTCACCACGAGATAGCCTTCGCCAGCTTTCGTGTAGGTGAAATTGAAGATTGCGGCGCGCGGGGTGGCCGTCATTGCAGCCTCGATACCCTCTTCAGGTAGTGAGACTGTATATTCGTAGGGGGTGGCTTTCTCATCGGAGTGATAGAAGCGTGTGGCGCGACTCGCGGGCGATGTGCGGAGCGAGCCGTATAAGGGCATAAGGGTCATGCTGCCGTAATCTTGTGTGCAACCGCCTACAATCCAATGGGAATTGCGGAAGCCTTGCAGCAGAGAGTCGGCGTAATAATATGGGGCCACGCATTTGCGTTCTGTGTCGCGTGTTTGGGGTGTCCAGAAGTTCATGCCGTGGGGTGAGAATACGGCTGGCAGGGTCTGGCCAAGTTCTTCGGTGCCTTTGCCAAACATTCCGGCGGCTTTTGTCACGCTGTTGGCGGTGCCGATCAGAGGGTTTACGAATTGTGCGTTGCTATTGGCTGTCATTTTCTGCCCCGTAGAGCATCCTGAGCTCAACAGCGCTACAGCCATCATCAAAAACAGAAATCGTCTCATGGTATTCGCTTCTCAAGATAAATTTAAATAACCGATTTAAATCCTTCAAATGAAAGATCCTCATCAAGATCGGGCCAATGCACACCAAAATATGATGTTTGATATCTACTCAATTCATCTGGAGTAGCTTCCTTTAATCGCTTATAATCTGCAAAATTCTCTTTGAGAATATCTCCATTAACCAAAGCAATCCAGATACTATCTCCAGTGAGCCATATTTTATTTATATCCTTCTTAGAAATCATATTATAAGTAATTACGCTGGAATACCGATATCAAAAAGGAATTCGGGAGCTAAATCAGCACCATTTACCCATTCAAGAGTAATAGGTGTAAGGCCAAACTGTACAAAGAGCTTTTTATCACGAAGCTCTCCAAAGACTTCTCCGTAAAGATAAGGTTCAAGATCGGCTATCTTACTGATATCGTTATTGAACTTAAGTTTTAGCTTATAGCCTTCAATATAATCCACATCAATTACTTTCAACATGACGTATTAGTTAAGTGGTTCAATTTTATGTATTTTTTCTCCCTTCTGGGCTTTTTCCCATAAGGATAGAATTTCATCTTCATGTAAATCAATCCAATGATTTACTTTTTCAATAACTTTTGCAGGAGCTTTCCCATCTACTACACGATCTATAACAGAAATGGAACACTCATAGTCGCCATAACTGAAATGAATGTGTGGTGGATTATGGTCTCTCCAATAAAGAGAGATAATTATTCCGAAGAATCTACAGATTTCAGGCATAGGAGTGAATTTTTTATGTTGGGGTGATTAGCGGAGGAGGTGGAGGAGGGTGGAGAGAGTGGGGGAGTCGTTGGGGCCGAAGGCGGAGGTGATGGTGCCTGAAGTAGAGGTGATGTAGATGCGAGGTATGCCCGTGTTGGCAAAGAGCTCATACACACTGCGATCAGGCTGTGGCGAATAAGGGAGCGAAAGCCTGTTCTCATCCCAGTAGGCGGCCAATTCTGCGGCTCCCTCCTCACGCGCCATAGCGAAAACAAACACCTCGGGATCTTCCTTCATGCTCAGATACACATCATTGATCACTGGCAGACTCTCCTGGCAATCAGGACAAGTGGTGTTGAACAGCTCAACGAGCACACGCTTCCCGGCGAGCGAGACAGCCCCCGCTGGAGCAGCCTCGGGCGCGAGCGAGGTCACGACAGTGCCGTCGGAGAGAGTCACCGTAAACGAAGGGAGCGAGTCGCCGACACCCAAGCCCACAAACTCGGGATCGTCTTCTGTGACACAAGAGGCGAAAACGCCCGCCGCCAGACAGAAGAGCAGGCAGCGGGCGATATCATTCAGAATTCTCATTTATCCTTATCTTCGGGAGCCTGATCTATCAAGTCGAGGAACTCGTCAAGTTTCGGAGTGATGATGATCTCTGTGCGACGGTTGCGCTGCTTGCCAACCTCCGTATCGTTGTCGGTGATGGGGTTGAACTCGCCACGGCCGGCAGCCGAAAGACGCTTCGGATTGATGCCGAAGTCGTTCTGAAGCACCTGCACCACAGATGAGGCGCGGAGAGCCGAGAGGTCCCAGTTGTTGCGGATGTTGGTGCGCGAGATAGGCACATTGTCGGTGTTGCCCTCTACGAGCACATCATAGTCGCTGTAGTCTTTGATAATCTTGGCGATCTTGGAGAGAGTCTCCATCGCACGGTCGCTCACCTCATAGCTGCCGCTCTTGAAGAGCATGTTGTCGGCCAGCGAGATATAAACCACGCCTTTGAGCACCTTCACGTCTACCTCCTTCAGCTCCTCTTTCGAGAGCGAACGGGTGAGCTTGTTGGTCAGCGCGATGTTGAGAGAGTCTGATTTCGACTTCGCCTCGACGAGCTGCTTGATATACTGGTTTGAAGCGTTGATCTCATCTACGAGCTTGGCGATGTTTACGCTTCCCTGAGCCTGAGCGTCCATACTCTTGTCGAGGGTGTTCTTGAGCGACGTCATGCCGGCTTTCAGTTCGCCGTTGGCAGAGCGGGCTGCCTCAAGCTGCTGCTGGAGGTTGCGGCTGTCGGCGTTGCAGTTGATGAGCTCCTCGCGGGTGTTGGAATAGTTGCCCTGAAGCTCATTGTAGCGGTTCTCGAGTTCGAGATACTTCTTGTTTGATACGCAGCCTGTTGAGACAATGGCAAGAAGAGCTGCGCCGAAGATGATAGATTTAATTTTCATAACCTTGGGTCTTATAATTGAAAAATATTTGTTTCACGTTTTACAGGGATGTCGCCCTCTTCGCATCGTCGGAGCGTCGAAGCCGCCATTCCTGAATAATCTCGTTGAGCTTCTCATGCTCTACGAGGAAGCCGTCGTGGGCGAAATCCGACTCCATCACCCTGAACTCCGCCCCCGGAATATGCTCGGCCAGATGCCTGATGCTGTCCGGAGGGAAGAGGATGTCGGAGCTTATGGCCACTACCAGCGTGTCGGCCTTGATTTTGCCAAGAGCCTCGGCCACGCCGCCGCGTCCGCGTCCCACATTATGTGAATCTGCGCTTTCACACAGCCTCATATAAGAATAGACATCGAAACGGCGACACAGTTTAAGCCCTTGATACTCCTGATAGGTCTGCACGCGGTGAAAAAACGGATCCTTCCCCGTTTCTTCCGTATCTTTTTGGCTCATATTATAGGCGAAGGGGCCCCGATAGCTGATCAGAGCCAGGGAGCGGGCCGTGGCGAGGCCCTTCTGGGCTGCGTCGAGGCGTGGCTCGCCGTAAGTGGGGTCGGTCTCGATAGCCATATACATCGACTTGTTGAAGGCAGCCAGCCAGGGGCTGCATGCCGAATCGGTGGCGCAAAACATCACATGCTCGGCAATCCCTGAGTCGGAGGCCATCCATTCTATGGCTTGAAACCCGCCTAAGCTCACGCCGATCATCTCGTGAATCTTCGAGATGCCGAGGTGCTCGGCCAAAAGCTTATGGCAGGCTACCATGTCGCGAA
Organism: uncultured Sangeribacter sp.; assembly: GCA_964525735.1. Classification (GTDB taxonomy): domain Bacteria; phylum Bacteroidota; class Bacteroidia; order Bacteroidales; family Muribaculaceae; genus Lepagella. Next base: position 76,418 of record CAZGJH010000001.1, on the reverse strand, counting down.
TCGTCACCTTCGGGAAATCGCCACACCAGGGCTGCCCCGTGGCGGGATTGATAGAGGCGGGGCCCGTCGTGCCGTAGCACGAACCGAGCACATTGGCACACACCACGAAATATTTCGCGGGGTCGAGAAATTTACCCTCCTCTACCGTGTGCGGCCACCAATCGGCCACGTCGGAGTTGGCCGTGAGGCCGTGCATCACCCACACCACATTGTCACGCTCAGGCGAGAGTGTGCCATACGTGTCATAGGCAATCGTCAGCGACGGCAGCGTGGCTCCCGTTTCGAGAGTCAGTGGCTTATCTATGTGGCAGAATTGTGTCATTTGCAATCAAAAATGAGAAGAGCTCATAATTTTGTGCAAAATTACAAAATAATCGATAAGAAACCACAATATTACCAAATAAAAAAGAGCACATCCTCACGGACCGCTCTTTTTACTTTTCAAATGAACCATTATTCAACCAAACAATCGCGCGACCGGAGAAATCGTAATACCAAACAATGATGGTCGGCGATATATCGTGATACTGAAGCTAAGCGTTTTTTGTGTGTCACTTACGTTTTTTGTGTGTCACTTATAGGTCGATACATTGGTTATACGGCGCAAAGTTAATAAAAAAATTATAAATACAAGATTTTTGTATTAAAAAAATTGAAATTTACGGCTCGTTGTTGCCGTCTATTAATACAACCTGCATAAAAATTGAATATTTCACCACTTTCAAGTAAAAAATCAGTCTGGAATGAGCAATCATGACCCAGTCAGTGGCTCCGCTGGCAAAGCAGCCGACAAAAGCAAATAAGGCCTCAAGTTCGATTTTTGCGAAAGTGTGGCGCGCCGATGACGATTTTGTGGCGATTTTTTTCTAATTTTGCACTCTAACTTTTTCAGAAGCGACAAGCAGCACTGACATGACGAGACGCGATATCAAAAGAGGCACTATCGGCACCATTCTTTTTTCAGTGGTGGCATACGCCGTAATCATGACCATATTCTATCAGCATACATCCTGTTCACGCGAGGAGAACATGATGGCCAAACAAGGCAAGGAGATTCCCTGGAGCGACACCCTCACCAACCATTCCTCAAACTGGCACGCCCTCGAGGGGATGGATAGAGAGATTACACGCTTCATGCAGAAATGGGAGTTGAAAGGATTGCAAATCGCCGTCACCCGCGACGATCGCCTCCTCTATACAAAGGGGTACGGTTATGCCGACCGCGAGGCCGACATCGTGATGGAGCCCGACAACATCATGCGTATCGCGTCGGCCTCGAAACTCGTCACGGCAATCGCCATCATGAAGCTGATTGAGCAGGGGAAAGTGAGTCTCGATTCGAAAGTGTTCGGTCCGGAGGGTATACTCAACGATGAGGAGTTTACCGCCTCCATGTGCGACCACCGCATGCTCGACATCACCGTCGATCATCTCCTGCGCCACATGGGCGGCTTCGGAATGGGTGCCGGCGACCCTATGTTCACCACAGCCGAGATCATCAAGGCGAAGCATCTCGACGGGCCTCCGAGCCGCGAGGATCTGGTAAAGATCGTGCTCGGCAGAAAGATAGCCTTCACCCCAGGGGCAGGGCGACGCTACTCCAATTTCGGCTACATGCTCCTCTCGATGGTGATAGAGCGGCTTTCGGGGGAGACCTACTGGGACTACGTGGCCGACAATGTGCTCACGCCGGCCGGTTGCTACGCTTTCCGCCCAGCCACAAACTATTACGAAGAGCGCAACTTGAAAGAGGTGAAATATTACGGGCCCGACAATGAAAAGGTTGAAGAATTCAACGGCAGCGGCCGCATGGTAGATCGTGTCTATGGCGGCAACAACGTCAACGCTCTCATGGGCGCAGGCGGTTGGGTAACCTCCGCAGCTGATTTGGCACGTCTCGTGGCAGCCTCCGACGGCAATCCGCACCTTGCCGACGTGGTGTCGGCCGAATCCGTAGGCTTGCTCACGGCTCATGCCGACGATGAGAAGCTCTGCCGAGGCTGGAGCGAGAGCGACGGCAAGGGTCGCTGGATACGCACCGGCACCCTCTCATCTACCCACACGCTCATAGAGCGTTTCCCCAACGGCGAATGTTGGGTGATGGTTACAAACTCGGGTGTCTGGACAGGCTATAAGTTTGCCAACGACATGGCGCGCCTCGTCGACCGTCTGCGTGAACGCTACTCGGCCTCGATGCCAAATCGTGATCTCTTTTAAAGACGCACGGGAATCCGTGCTTGCTACCTACCGCACCGAATCGAGAAGAGCCGGCGAGGGGCACTCGTAATTGCTGACAGGCAGCGAGATCTGCTTGTAATATTCGAGCGAATGTTTCGGCTGCGGATACCCTTCGGGGAGCGCAAGCCCGGCGATGGAGCCGAAATAGCTCAGACAGGCGTCGCGCCACCACTCGGCATCCTTATACTGGGTGTCGAGACGCGTAGCCACATCGGCAAACACTTCAGGATCTACATAATCACGCGCACTCTCCCACACTTCGCGGTAGGAGCCCACACGTTCCACACCTCTCTGATAGTGGGCACACAGCTCCTCCCAAAGCGTATTGCCATTCTTCATCTTATGATTCCAAGGCACATGATGAAACCACAGAAGGTATTCATCCGGACAGGCGTCGACATTATCGAATATCACACGCCATGGCTCGGCGTACTGCTCCGTGGCCCCGCTCCCTTTCGAAGTGCGGTCGAAGCCGATGCCATTCTTGTCGGCCCGGTGATAATAGCGGGGAAGCCAATCTTCGCGTGCGCCAGGCACGTCACACCATGGCTCCGGCCCGTAATGATGGCCGAAAGCGAAGATATGGTGCAGCCCGAGAGGCATCATATAGTCTACCACCGCCTCACGGCTCGAAATCATCATCTCCACCAGATTCTCCGTCACCTCTTGCGGTACATCCTTGCTGCTGAGGAGTTGCGCGCTGATCCATTCGTTGGCTATCTCTCTTGCTGTGAGCTCCGGATTCCAGGCGAGGCGCCCGAAGGCATACCAGTTGGCTGCCGCAAAAGGATGAGCCGTAAAATTGGGAGCGTCGCCGATATTGGCCACGCCGGCTGCTCCTTTGAGTCGCTGATAAGGCACCATGCTGAAAAACTCCTTCCACATCGGAGCCAAGAAAGCCAAATGATTCGAGTGGCCTAAGTATTCCTGGGTTATTTGAAGCTCGGCCATCTCGGGCGTAGAGTGCATCGCGTCAAAAAGCGGCGAGTAGGGTTCGCGCGGTTGGAAATCGATCGGTCCGTTCTTGATCTGAATTATTACATTGTCGCGAAATTGGCCGTCGAACGGTTGGAATTCGAGATAAGCCTGCTTCGCGCGGTCGGCATCGGAGGGGGAGTAGACGAAAGCGCGCCACATCACTGTGCCATTGTGAGGCGCGAGCGCATCGGCAAGCATATTGGCTCCGTCGGCGTGCGAGTGTCCGAAATCCATCGGGCCAGGCTGCCCCTCGGAGTTGGCTTTTACGAGAAACCCTCCGAAATCGGGTATCAGGTCGTAGATCTCGTCGGCCTTCTTGCGCCACCAAGCCTTTACCGCCGGGTCGAGCGGGTCGGCCGTCGGGAGCGAATCGAGAGCCATCGGCGAGGCGAAATTCACCGAGAGATACACCTTCATGGCATAGGGGCGGAGAATGTCGGCAATCTCAGCAACGCGCTTCAGCCGCTCAGTTGAGAGAATCTGAGGGGAGGCGTTCACGTTGTTGAGCACCGTGCCGTTTATCCCCGTCGAAGCATTTATCTCGGCATATTTCTCGTAGAGCTGGCGGTCGGCCGCTGTGAGAGGGGAGTCCCATTTCCAGATCGACTTCCCTGCGTAGCCGCGCTCCACAGTGCCGTCGAGATTATCCCAATGGTTGAGTATGCGCAAGGGGAGTTTCGGGGCGTCGCTCCATTCGGCGGGTAGTTGAGCCGTGGTGAGGCTTTGGGCGCGCCTGATGGCGTCGAAAGCCCCGTATAGGGCCCCCGCTTCTGAAGAGGCGCGAATGATGAGTGAATCGTTGCGGAAGGCATTCTCGAATCCCTCCGCCGGTATGTTGAGGCTGGAATCTACGGTTATTTCTATGGCTGTGCCAGGCAGACGCTCCGAGAGAACGCGTCGGGCCGTGGCGGCTGGGCTGGCGCCCTGATGGGCGCCGGCAGAGCAAGAGCTGAGTGTGTGCAGCCCCGAAAAGATGAGGCTGAGCATCGCGAGTGTGGAGATGAAGCGAAGTTTCATGATGCAGATGAAGTGAGGGTTCATGATGAAGATGAATTGAAGTGGAATCGTTGTATGCAACAAAATTAATGATTCTGCCTGAAAGGGGGATAAAGATATGTAACAAAAGCGTTCGTAATTGTAAAGGGAGGGCAAATAAGTACGAAATGGTACGAAAAACTTCCAAAAACGCATTAGTAAATGGATAATTTTATATAATTTTGCATTGTCCGCAAAATGGCCTTCACCCTTTTGAGGCATTAGCGGCAAAGATTTTATGATATCTGACCATGACTCGAATCATCACGATACTGACCCTTCTTCTGGCTATGGCGTTCGACTCCCAAGCCTTCGCCTCACCTCTCATGCGTACCGGCTGGCTCTTCACTTCGCCCGACGCCGTGGCCGCAAACTACACCTCCTTCTGCCAGGATAGGTCGGGCTTCCTCTGGATTGGAAGCGACCGTGGACTTCTTCGCTTCGAAGGCAACAGCTACGACATATACACCTCCAACCCATCCGACCCGACATCTATCTCCGACAGCAGCATTCTCTCGCTCCTCTGCGATTCCAAAGGACGCATCTGGATTGGCACCACCAACGGCCTCAACCGCTACGACCCGGCTACCGACACCTTCAGTGTTATCAAGCTGCCAAACCTCCTCTTCGGCGGCTACATCATCTCTATCGCCGAGCAGCCCGACGGCACTATCACCTTCCTCTGTTCCGGAGTCGGTCTATACGTGCTCGGTGAGGAGAAAGGTGACTACGTGGCCATAAAATATGCTCCGGCTCTTATCTACGAGAAGCAATTCAACTACATGGTGTGTACGTCTGATGGCTTTATTTATTCGTCTACAAATACTGGCTTGCTCTGTGCCATGCGCCCCAACGGCCAGATGAACACCTACCAGATCTCAAACGACTATATTCAAGATCTCGTGATCGAAACCAACGAGACGCTTCTCCTCGCCGACCGTAGCAAAGTGTATCGATTCAACCGCAAGACTCACGAGGTGACTGAGCTATCAAATACTCGCTCCGTTATCATCAATACCCTTTCACGAGGAAAACGAGGCGAAACCTACATCTGCACCGATGGCGAAGGTCTATGGCGCGTGATGCCCACCGATACAACCCTCACTCCCTGCGCCGACATCTATTCACCCTTCCTCAATCTCAGTAAATCTTCAATTGGCGCAGCTTACACCTCCGATGAAGGCAATCTTTGGATGGGGTGTAACTATTACGGCCTCGTGATGGTGGCTCCTCAACCGTTGCCTTTCCTTTATCGTCGCCTCACAGACGCCTTTCCCGACTTCGGCGGCGGCATTACTGCCTTGGCCATCTGGAAAGGCCACGAAATCGTAAGTCTCGGCAAAGGGGGCATCGGCGTGTTCGCTCCCGACGGGCGTCTGCTTCACCATGTCACCGTGCCCGGAGGCAATCCCGTGTGCTCCTTCCGCGTCATTGAGGGCGACAAAGTGCTTGTCGGGGTGGCCAACGACGGCGTGTGGGAACTCGACCTTCCCGACGGCAACCTGCGTAAGGTGGTGGGCATAGAGGGTAAATATCCCAACATCGTCATGATTCCTGGCAACGGCGACGAGCTAATGATAGCCATGCATGGTTTCGGGGTGGTGATCTACAATCGCGCCACAGGCCAGATGCGCAACATAGAGGTGAAATCAGGCACCGACCTGCTCACCAACTCCTTCGTAACCAGTATGGAACGCAGTGTCGACGATAAAATCTGGCTCGGCATCTACAGCGGTCTGGCTTGCTACGACCTCAAGGGCGACTCCCTGGTGCCGGTGGTGCAAGGCCCTTTCCTGCCGGGAGCTTCCTATTCAATCGCTCCCCGCAAGGACAGCACTCTGCTCGTGGGCACAAGCCACGGCCTTATAGAATTCGATCCCGCCACAGGCGACGTTAAGAAATTTACCCAGGCCGACGGCTTGGTCGACAATACGATACATTCGCTCGTAGTCGACAACAAGGGTGGCGAATGGATAGGCACTATGCAGGGTCTTTCTTATCGCGATCCGGCCACAGGCGAGTTCGTATCATTCCACGGCGGCTACGGCTTGGTGGAGACACAGTTTCCTCACATGGCTCTCTCCACACAGGATAACCGGGTGCATATGGCGAGCAATTTGGGCCTTACCTCATTCTCTCCTGATGCTGCTCTGACTCCAGGCTTCAATACCTCGGTGAAGATTTCCGGTATCTACATGAATGGCAAGCGAATATCTCCTCAGACAAAATTCGGCAACCGTTATCTCGTGGAGGGCGATCCGATGACCCCCAAATCGCTTCACCTTCCCTATCAGGAGAACGCCATGACCCTTCGCCTTACCACGATGGACTTCCGCGACGCCTCAAACGTGCGCTACGCCTGGAAAGTGGATGGCCTCGAAGAGGGCTGGACAGAGATGCGCCCTGGCGACGCTATGGTGTATCTTCCTCACCTAGACCCAGGCAAATATAAGCTGCATCTACGTGCCATGGAGAATGGCATCTCATCGGAGCCACTCGTAATCGACATTCATATCTCCGCTCCCTGGTATCTCTCCTGGTGGGCTCAGTTGATTTATCTCGCTATCCTCGTGGCTCTTGTGCTGCTTCTGCTCATGGTGTGGAAGAAGCGTCGCTATGAGCATGAGGCTGAGGAGCGTATCAAATTCTTCATGGACGTATCTCACGACATCCGCTCTCCGATCACCTTGATTCTCTCACCCCTCGAAAGCTTGCTCAAGCGTCCGCTCGACGATGATGTGCGCGCCAAGCTGGAGATAATGAGCCGTAACGCGCGCCGAATCCTCAGTCTTGTCAATCAGTTGCTTGAGATCCGTAAACTCGAGAAAGGTAAGATGCGCCTCAAGTGTCGGCTCACCGATCTCAACGACTTCGTGAAGGAGCTCGTAGATATGTTCCGTCCGCAGGCGCAGGAGAAGAAGCAGACGCTCGAATTCACTGCCGGCGAGAATGTCCCCGAAGTGTGGGTCGACCGCTCCAACTTCGATAAAATCCTTGTGAATCTGATATCTAACGCGATAAAATACACACCCGAGGGTGGCAAGATCGACGTCACCGTGGGCGTCGTCACCTCCGAAGAGGGTGAGGAGTGGGTAGAGGTGAAAGTCACCGACACCGGCATCGGGCTCGACCCCAAGAGTGAAGACCATCTCTTCGAGCGTTTCTATCAGGCCGACGGTCACAATGGTAAAGGTGGTTTCGGCATCGGGCTCGACCTCTGCCGCCGCCTTGTCGACTTCCACCACGGCCGTATCAGCGGCCACAACCGTCGCGACGGCGTGAAGGGTAGCGTATTCTCCGTGATGCTTCCCGTCGACAGCTCAAGCTACGCCTCCGATGAACTTATGCTTGAGAATGCCCCGGGCGAGAGCCTCAACCGCTACGTCATTCTCCCCACAAGTCCCAGTGAATCATCGCAACTGCCGAAGACCAACCCGCATGGCCGCATCTACTCCATGTTGGTGGTCGACGACGACACCGAGCTGCGCGAATACATCTGCTCCCATTTCTCCAAACGCTTTAAGGTGAAAGGTGCGGCCGACGGCGGCGAGGCTCTCAAGATAGTGGCCACATCGCAACCGGATATCATCGTGAGCGATGTGCTCATGCCTGGCGTCGACGGCCTGACGATGCTGCGTCGCCTCAAAGGGAACGCCGACACCCACCATATCCCTGTGGTGCTTCTCAGCTCCAAACAGGATGTGGCCGACCGTATGGCAGGTTGGGACAGAGGAGCCGACGGCTATCTCGGCAAGCCCTTCCATGTAGAAGAGCTTGAGCGAGTGGTAGATACGCTTATCGACAATCGCCTGCGCATGAAGGGTAAATTCTCTGGCGCACAAGACACGGCCCCTGCTCCCGCCGAGGAGCCGAAGAGTGGCGACACGCAGCTCATAGAGAAGATTGTCAAGGTGATAGAGACCAGCATCGAGGATACCGGCTTCAACGTAGAGGAGCTCTCCAACAAGATGGGGCTCAGTCGCGCCCACCTGCATCGCAAGATGAAAGACAATGTGGGAATGACGCCGAGCGACTTTATACGCACCGTGCGTATGCGCCGTGCGTGCGAGCTCATGCGCGCCGGCAAGGTGCCTGTCACGCTCGTGGCATACAAAGTGGGATTCACCTCGCAGTCGCATTTCTCCACTCAGTTTAAAAACTTCACCGGTTTCACCCCCTCCGAATATCGCGCCAAATGCGAAGCGGAGCGCAATAAGGAAGCCGAAGAAGAAAAGAAAGCTGACGCATAGCAATTTAACCAAATCATATGAACAGATTTTTTCTAACCGCTCTCGCTGCCGCATTAGCTTTGCCTGCGGCAGCCGAGGTGACATTGCCAACACTGCTCTCTGATGGCGTCGTGCTTCAGCGGGGAGCCCCGCTGAAAATCTGGGGAAAGGGAACCCCGGGCGAGAAAGTTAACGTAAGCCTCCACAAGAGTAAAGGCGCAACGGAAGTGGGCGCCGACAGCACATGGAGCGTGACGCTCAAAGAGATGAAGGCCGGCGGTCCTTACCAGCTGAAAGTAAACGATATCACGGTCGACGATGTGCTCATCGGCGATGTCTATCTCTGCTCCGGCCAGAGCAACATGGAGCTTCCCGTAAGCCGCACGCTCGATCTCTTCCGCGATGATGTGGCCGCCTACAGCAATCCCCGCATCCGCGAGTTCAAGACCCCCAAGGAGTATGCTTTCCATGGTGGGCGCGACGATGTCTCCCGCGCCGAGTGGAAGAAAGCCGTCCCCGGCGAGAGCGAGCGTTTCGGAGCCCTTGTCTATTTCATGGCCCGCAAGCTCTACGAGGAGAATGGCCATGTGCCCGTGGGAATAGTCAATTCAAGTTGGGGTGGTTCACGCATCGAGGCATGGCTCAGCGAGGATGCTTTGGAAGAATATCCCGTGCGTCTCAACCGTTTGCGCATCGCTGAAGACGACACCTACCGCAACGGCCTGAACAATGCCGAACGCCGTGCGCAGAATCTCTGGTATGGCAACACCACCAAATACGACCCCGGCTACAAGGATGCAATCAGCTGGACATCGCCCGATTACGACGACTCCGCCTGGCGCACGGTGCCTCTGCTCGGCAGAGAGTGGGGCTCGCGCGACGGCAAGCCCCTCAACGGCTCCCATTGGCTTCGTAAGACGGTCAATATCCCGGCCGATAAGGCAGGGGAGGAGGCCGAAATTCGCCTCGGCTGCATCGTCGATGCCGATTCCGTATGGGTCAACGGCCGCTTCGTGGGCAACATCACCTACCAATATCCTCCACGCATCTACCCCATTCCGGCTGGCATACTCAAGCCGGAAGGCAACGTGGTGACCGTGCGCGTGATCAGCAACGGCGGCACTCCACACTTCGTGGAGGAGAAACCTCACAAAATCATTTTCAAAGATGGCTCTGAGGTGAGCTTGGAGGGTGTGTGGCGTCATCACATGGGCGCGGAGATGCCCCCTACGCCCGGTGTCACCGACTTCTTCCAGACCCCCTCGGTGCTCTACAACGGCCTGATCGCCCCGGTGCTCAATATTCCCTATCGCGGGGTGGTATGGTATCAGGGAGAATCTGATGTAGATATCCGCAAAGAGTATGATGGGCTCATGAAATCGCTCATCGCCGACTGGCGCTCAAAGACTGGCGACGCCGCGTTGCCCTTCTACATCGTGGAGCTGGCCGACTTCCTTCACCCCAACGACAAGGGTGGTCGCCAGGCTTGGCAGGAGATGCGCGATGCGCAACGCAAAGCGGCCGACGAAACCCCCAATGCATGGTGGATTCAGAACGGCGACGTGGGCGAATGGAACGACATTCACCCACGCGACAAGAAGACTCCGGGCGACCGTTTAGCCCAAAAAATACTCGAAAATCCGCACAAATAACAGGCTTTCAGAGCCAAGTTACGAATCTGAACGATTTTGTGACAAATACTAACGAGGGATGTAACAAAGAGAAATGAATTTGTTACATCCCTTAACTCGTTTTTGAGAGATTAGATGTAATTTTGCAACATCGAAATAGAGCTGTTCGGCTCCCCTCCGAGAGGGCCCGCTGGAGCAGCCAAGCGGCAAAACGCACACTCATTATTTTTACCATATAAAGATAAACAGGCTCATTGCTTTTGTAAATCGAAGCCTCCCTCTCCCCGTTCTGAGCGGAGGCTCTCACCCTCACCAATGTGAGGTGAGGATTCTGATTAGAGGTTTTAGTAGATTATTGGTTAAACATTCGCTGAGAGGTAGACTCAGCAGTCAAAGGGTTCCTGCATGATGGAAGTCGCAGGGTAAAAAAGATTGTTACGGTTCAAAAAAATAACTATCCTTAGAGCTAAAGATGCGAATCAAATCTAACATATTACTCACACTCGTTCTCCTCCTCACAAGTTCAAAAACGTTGGCCCTCGACAATAAGGGCATAAGCCATGACAGCCTCTCGCCTGAGCGGTTTACCCTCATCGAAAAGGGTCAGCCGCTTGCTGTGATTGTAGCCGACGCCGACAATCCAGGGGTGAAGATCGCAGCCGGTAATCTGGCCGCCGATTTCGGCCGTGTCTGTGGAACCGATGCCACACTCATTACCCAACCCAACGCCCAAGGCCTTGCCGCCGATGGCTCTGCACTCCGTAAGGGAGTGGTGATTGCCGGCACTCTCGGCACTCCCGTAATCGACCGCCTTGTGAAGAGCGGCAAGATTAAGAAAAACGAGCTCGCTGGCCGACGCGAGAAATATATCATGACCTTCGTCGAAAATCCCATGGAGGGTGTAGGCGAGGCTCTCGTGATTGCCGGCTCCGACCGCCGTGGTACAATCTACGGCATCTACGAGCTCTCCGAGCAGCTCGGTGTCTCTCCCTGGTATGATTGGGCCGACGTGCCCGTGACTCCTCTCTCAGATCTCTCTATAGAACGCGGCACATACACCGCCGGCGAGCCGGCCGTGAAATACCGTGGAATCTTCCTCAACGATGAAGCCCCTTGCCTCACAGGATGGGTCAAGAATACTTACGGCACCGATTATGGCGACCACAATTTCTACGGCCGACTCTTCGAACTCATACTTCGCCTGCGTGGCAATTTCCTCTGGCCCGCAATGTGGAGCTGGGCCTTCTACGCCGACGATCCCCAGAACGGCCCCACGGCCAACGACATGGGGGTGATTATCGGAACCTCCCACCACGAACCGATGGCCCGAAATCATCAGGAGTGGGCACGCCATAGAAAAGAGAACGGCGTCTGGAACTATCAGACAAACCAGGCCGTGATCGACAAATTCTTCGCCGACGGCATCGACCGTATGAAAGGCACCGAAGATGTGGTGACAATCGGTATGCGTGGCGATGGCGACGAGGCCATGAGCGAGGAGGCAGATGTGGCTCTCCTTGAGAAGGTGATCAAAAACCAGCGCGAGATTATAAAGAAACACACCGGCCGCAAGGCAAGCGAAACCCCGCAGGTGTGGGCGCTATATAAGGAGGTGCTCGACTATTACGACAAAGGACTCCGTGTTCCCGACGATGTGACTCTCCTCCTCTGCGACGACAACTGGGGCAACGTTCGCCGTCTACCCAACGCCGAAGAGCGCAAGCACCCCGGAGGCTGGGGAATGTACTACCACGTAGACTATGTAGGCGCACCCCGCAACAGCAAGCTTCTCAACTGCACGCAGGCGCAGCATATGTGGGAGCAGATGCAGCTCACCTACGATTATGGCGTAGATCGTCTCTGGGTGCTCAACGTAGGCGACCTCAAACCGATGGAGTATCCCATCACTCTCTTCCTCGACATGGCCTGGAACCCGCGCAGCCACACTGCGGCCGACATCACCGAGCACACCCGCTCCTTCTTCGCAAATCAGCTCGGCGAGGAGAATGCCGAAGAGGCAGCACGCATCTTCAGTCTTCTCACGAAGTATAATGGCCGGTGCACACCCGAGATGCTCGACAAGGATACCTACTCACTCCAAAACGGCGAATGGCGCCGTGTCTGCGACGATTATCTCCGCCTTGAAAACGAGGCCCTGCGCCAATATATGACGCTCGCCCCCGAATATCGCGATGCCTATCAGGAGCTCATCCTTTTCCCGCTCCAGCTGATGGCCAACCTCCACGATATGTATTACTCCCAGGCCATGAATCACGCCCTTTATGCCGCCGGGCTTCCCGAAGCCAATGAATGGGCGGCGAAAGTGGAGAAATGCTTCAACCGCGATGCCGCTCTCATGAAGGGCTACAACAAGGATATAGCCAACGGCAAATGGGACGGCATGATGACTCAGAAGCACATCGGCTACACCTCCTGGAGCGACGCTTTCCCGCGCGACACGATGCCTCAGGTGCTGGTGCTTGAAGAGCAGAACGCCACCACCCCCGGCTGCTACCATTACCAACCCTCGGCAGGCTACGTAGCCATAGAGGCTCCTCGATATTTCGCGGTGACGCAGCCGGAAGGGGAGGGGCGTTGGACAGTGATTCCCGATCTTGGTCGCACCGTAGGAGCCATCTCCGTGATGCCTTACACAGCAGATGTGAAGGGTGCCGATATCAACTACGCCGTGGCTCTCCCGAAAGATGTAGATAAAGTGAAGGTGCACGTGATAGTGAAATCCACACTCGCCTTCTCCAATCTCGATGGCCACCGCTACAAGGTAGGCTTCAAAGGGGGCGACAGCCGGGAGGTGAATTTCAACTCCGATCTCAACGAGGCCCCGGCCAACATCTACACCACGTTCTATCCCACGGTGGCGCGGCGAGTGGTAGAGAAAGAGGTGGAGCTTCCGGTTCCGGCCCACGCCGACGGCGAAGATGTGATGCTCACGCTCACCCCGCTCGACCCGGGAGTGGTGTTCGAGAAGATCGTGATCGACTACGGCGGCTATCAGCCAGGCTATCTCTTCGGAGAAGAGTCGCCTTGCAGCCGGATCTGACCGGGAAGCGCATCGCAACCTTAAAACTAAACAACAACAACCAACAACAGAAATAACAAACCTTACCAGTGGACACACGTAGAGTTCCTTCCCTCGCAGCTTGATTGGAATTCTGAAGAGACACGCGATTACTTCAACACGCTCAGCAAGTTCTCCATCTCGATTGGTGGCATGCCTTGCCTCAACCAGGTTTACGTTGACAACGTGAAGTTGTGGTTCCAGAAGAGTGTCGCTACCGGTGTTGAGGCGATCTCCGCCAACTCAGCCGACGATGCCGTGACAGTCTACAACCTCCAGGGCAACTGCCTACTCCGCAACGCCGACAAGTCAGCCCTCTCGACTCTCCCCGCCGGCCTCTACATCGTCAACGGCCGCAAGTCTCTCCTCAAATAATCCATCTACAGCGTAACAAGCCATCCGGAAGCCCCGAATGGCTCCCAGGACCCGAGCCCCCGCCCGGGTCCTTTTTGCATCCCCTCATACCACTATTGACCATACTTTTCAAAAACTCGGGTGGAAAATGTGTTGAATTCATGAAAAACTCGGGGTGAAAATGTGTTGAGAAATTGGTATATTGTTTTAGGAAAGCAATTTACGTAAACAAAGATAAACTTGAGATTATCCAGGAGGATCCTTGCGTTTGCGCCGATCCTTTTTATTTATGATGGTTTATGTAATGAGGGGTATGGTTATAGGCAGAGGTAGAGAGGGATGAAAAGTATTGAGTATATTGGAGATATTTTATACCTTTGCATCAAAATTTATGTTTAAGATTTACCCTTCAGAATTTTATCGTTTGAGGTGCAGTTACTGCACCTCAAACGATAAAATCATAGTGAGGAAGAACAAGAGATATGCCTTGCAATTGCTTAACAAGCAAGGATATCTTTTATCGAAAAAATTTTGCTTATGGCTTCAAACGAGAAGAACTGGTCATCAAGAATCATGTAATCTTCGCGTTGGGCTTTATTTAACTTCTTTATTTCCGGGAACAGTCCCACAGGGACAATAACCTCTCTACCATCTGTAAGGTAGACAGCCATTTTCCCTCTTTTCTCATTGAAATCAAGTTTCTTGATTCCTAATGTAGTATCTGGATATGAGCACATAATATTATCTCCTTTTATTAATTTTCAGAATATCCACTTTCTTCCCATTAAACAATCTATCAATTCTTTCGTTTATCGCGTCATAGTTTTCCTTAATCATTTCAATGAGATCTTTATTCTCATCAGCAGACAATTCCGACCAATCGATCTCAATTTTCTTTTCCCCCGATTCTTCAATCCATATCTTGGCCACAGTATGCCCCTTATGCGACTTTTTGCTTCCTCTACGAATCACATGTACATGTCTTCGGTTTTCATTCACATCAGTAGGGAATACTGAGAGTATAAAGCAAAGGAAATATAAAATTTTACCCATAATGAAAAAGGTGTTAAGGTTAATCACGCTTCCCGCTTTCCATGTTCATCTGGGTTCTGCACAAAATCATGTGCTATTCCCGCTGAGAGGATGTGTTCTATCTTAAATTGAGTTGCCATATCAAAAAATGTTTATAATTTGCAAAGTTACGAAATCTTTGTTATCCATACTAACATTTCCAAGGTAAAAGTGAGGGGAAGGTATTGAATTTTTTAATAACCTTGGCAGATATAAACCTTCCGAGGTCTGGAGCAGTGAGCTGGGCTTTTAATATAAGAGAGGGATGTGAATTTTTGGGGGATTATGGGGGAATGTCGTGGTTTTTTTGTAACTTTGCGCATGGACAAATAACTTCATATCATGAACAAACAAATTGGATTAATCACACTCGCTGCGTCTGCGCTCACTCTATCGTCGGCGCTTTCGCTTTCGGCCGCGCCCGTCAAAGCCCCCTCAGGAGGGAAACCTATCAGCAACCACCTTATCGGTATCTTCTTCGAGGATATCAGCTCTTCTGCCGACGGCGGTCTCAGCGCTGAACTCATCCAGAACGGATCTTTCGAATTCAGTCCGGTGGAGCGCGACGGATGGGGGCCCGGTACTGCCTGGAAAATGTCAAGACCCGGTCACTCTCTCGGCAATATGATCGTAAAGCAACAAGACCCCATACACCCTAACAACCCCAACTATATGCGTCTCGAAACAGAACGCACCCGGGAGTTTAAAGACTACAAGGGCTGGAGAGGTTTCGGTCTTCAAAACGACGGTTTCGACGGAATATCCTTGAAAGAAGGGGAGAAGTATGACTTCTCCGTGTTCCTTCGCAACGCCGATAAATCGCCGATGAATGTGCGTGTAGCCCTCGTTGAGCCGCAGGGCTGGGGAAAGGATCCGGAGTTGCTTGCCGATACCGTATTCGCCGTGACTTCTAAGGATTGGAAGAAATACGAATGTGCGCTGACTCCCTCCCGCACCACTCAAAAGGGCGCTCTCACCCTCCTTCTTCTCGACAATGGAGCCGTAGACGTCGATATGGTGTCGCTCAAGCCGGCCGACACTTACAATGGTCATGGTCTGCGCAAGGATCTTGTAGAGTCTCTCGCAGCCCTGAATCCGAAATTCATGCGCTTCCCTGGCGGATGTATCGTGCACGGCGGTGGCGATGGCTTCTGGAACACTTACCGTTGGAAAGAGACTATCGGACCGAAGGAGACACGCAAGCAGCAGAAAAATTGCTGGGGCTATCATCAGTCGTTCGATCTCGGCTACCCCGAATATTTCCAGCTTTGCGAAGATCTCGGCATGGAGCCCCTCCCGATTCTTCCCTCAGGCGTAAACTGCCAGGGCTCAAACGGCGGCTGGGGCATGTGGCCCGATCAGGCTCAGGATGCCTGCGACATGGCCGATATGGACATGTGGACACAGGAGGCCCTCGATCTTATCGAATGGGCCAATGGCGATGTCAACACCAAATGGGGCAAGATACGTGCTGAAGGTGGTCACCCCGAGCCTTACAATCTGAAATATCTCGGCGTCGGCAACGAGGAGAAGATTTCTCCCGAATTCAGCGAGCGATTCAAATATATGTACGACCGCATCACCAAAGCGCATCCAGAGATTATCATAGTGGGTACGGCCGGTCCCGGTTCACACCCCGGCAACCCCGATTATGACAACGGTTGGGTTTTGGCACGCGAACTCGACATACCCATCCTCGACGAGCATTACTATGAGCCTCGCGAGTATTTCATGAAATCACGCCAATATGACGCCTATCCCCGCGACGGCAAGACCAAGGTATACTTAGGTGAGTATGCTTCGAAAGATAAGAAACTCATCGACGCTCTCGCCGAAGGCCTCTATCTTATACACGTGGAGCGCAACGGCGACGTGGTAGACATGACTTCTTACGCTCCGCTCTTCGCCCGCAAGAACGCCACCAACTGGAATCCCGACCTCATCTATTTCGACAATGAGTCGGTGTTCCCCACATGCAGCTATTACATACAGCAGATGTTTGGAAATTCAGCAGGCGATTATTACTACGGCGACTGCGTAAATATCGCCGATCCCGACAAATCGGAGGGTGAGGGCTACCTGCAGGAGCAGTCGGTTATTCTCGACACCAAGGGTCGCAAGCTCTATGTGAAGGTAGGAAATGCCTCAGCCAATCAGAAGACAGCAAAAGTAGACATTTCACGTTTCAAGCCCAAAGGGAAAGCGAAGAAGACTGTACTCTCCGGAAATCCGGAAGATGAGAACAATTTCGATGCACAGCCCATCGCTCCTCAGACCGAAACCCTGAAAGCCACGGGCAAGTTTAACCTCCCGATCCCCCCTTACTCCTTCACGATGATCGAATACGACCTCTGATTTTGCGCCCCAGGGGCGATGTTACAGATGCAGCGACGTAAATCGCTGTAAATTAGATAATATTTGAATTTGTATACGCCAGGATGTTACGAATTGTAACGTCCTGGCGTATTATTTTGGTGGCAGATGATACGGATAGAAACGAAATAATAATAAATGTTAACGGGCGTCTCTTGCGGATAGGATAATTTTGCAGAAAAACTAACGACAAAAACAAAACGACCACATGAACGCAAGACTAAGTCTGATCGCCATGACAACCTCGCTGATTCCTCTCTTGAGCGGATGCGCCATGTCATCGAAAGGAATGGAGCCGCAAAGTTCTGTCGCTATCTTCGATAATTTCAATTACGAGGGTAATGATGAATTTTACAATTCCAATCCGCTGCCAGGCGAGGGTTCGTTCTACAACCCAATCCTCGCAGGATGGTATTCCGATCCATCCATCTGCACCAACGGCAAGGGTGACTACTTCCTCGTTACCTCGACCTTCACTTTCTACCCCGGTGTGCCCATTTTCCACAGCCGCGACCTGGTAAACTGGGAGCAGGCCGGACACATCCTCGACCGTCCCTCACAGCTCCGCAACATGGAGAAACAGCACGTAAGCGGCGGTATATTCGCCCCCGACATCGCCTACAATCCCGCCAACGAGACGTACTACATGATCACCACCAACGTGGGCGACGGAAACTTCTTCGTGAAGACAAAAGATCCTTTCGGCGATTGGAGCGACCCCATCATGCTCCCCGAAGTGCAAGGTATCGACCCAGCCTTCTTCTTTGACAAGAATGGTAAAGGTTATATCGTGAACAACGACGATGCTCCCGATGGTAAAGCCGAATATCCCGGCCATCGCACAGTTCGCGTAGTGGAATTCGACACAAATACCGACAAATGCGTTGGCGAACGCAAAATCGTAGTCAACAAAGGGTGCCGTCCCGAAGAGAAGCCCATCTGGTGTGAAGGCCCTCATATTTATAATGTCGACGGAACGTATTATCTCATGACAGCCGAAGGGGGCACAGGAGGCTGGCACAGCGAGGTGATCTATCGCGGCCCGTCGCCTTTCGGACCCTTCACCGCTTACTCCGGCAACCCTATCCTCACCCAGCGCTCACTCGACCCCTCACGTGAGAACCCCGTGACCTGCGCCGGACATGCCGACCTTGTTCAGACTCCCGAAGGCGACTGGTGGGGCGTATTCTTGGCTTGTCGCCCCGTAGCCGACAATAAGGAGAATCTCGGACGCGAGACCTTTATGGTGCCTGTGAAATGGACCGAAGATGGCTGGCCCATCTTCGTGGAGAATGGCAATGAGGTGCCTCTCGTAGTTGACAAACCAGGCGTAGCCCGCGCAGAGAAAGTTACTTTCGGCAACTTCAAGCGCAGCGATGACTTTGATAATTCCACTCTCGATCAGGAATGGATGACCCTTCGCGGGCCTGCTTCTGAGTATTACTCTCTCACCGCCAACCCTGGTTGCCTCACGATAAAGTGTGCCGATGTGAAGTCGAATGCCAAGGAGCCGCTTCCCTATGTTTGTCGCCGCCTCCACCACCACAACTTCACGGCCGACACACGCCTCTGCTTCCTTCCGGAAACCGACAGCCAGGTGGCCGGACTGCTCCTTCTCAAAGATGAGACCCACCAGTATCTGCTCGCCCGCACCAAGAGCGGCGACACTCACAAAATTGAAGTTCGCAAGATAGGGGAGAACGGCAGCGAAACTATAGCAGAAGCTCCCGTAGAGGCCGAACTTTCGACAGTAAACTTCCGCATCGCCGGCGACGGCCTGAAATATGGCTTCCATTATTCCACCGACGGAGGCGACAGTTGGAAGAGCGTGGCGGAAGACATTGACGCTGGATTCACCTCTACGGCAGATGCCGGCGGTTTTACCGGTACAGTGGTGGGGCTCTATGCATCAAATGCTGAATAACATACTCAAATAATTCCATATTACTTTAATTATTTAATAGCAATGAAAAATGTAAGACAGACACTACATTGCGCAATGTTGCTCATGGCTATGCTGGTGGGAGGAGTCTTCTCCTCTTACGCAGAGCTGGTCAGGGGTAACGTCACCGACGACACGGGCGAGGCCCTGATCGGTGTGACGGTAATGGTAGTCGGCGTCACGGGAGGCGTAGCCACCGACATTGACGGCAACTACCAGATCGAAGTCCCTAACTTGAAAAAGGATGAGCTTCGGTTCACCTATGTGGGCATGGATCCTCTCATTGAGAAGGTGAATGGGCGCACTGTAGTAAACGTTGTGATGAAAAGCAACGATGCCTCACTCGATGAGGTAGTCGTAGTAGGTTACGGCCAGCAGAAGAAGGCGTCGGTGGTCGGCGCTATCGCCCAGACCTCTGGCGCAACCCTTGCGAAAGCAGGTGGTGTGTCGAGCGTGGGTGCGGCCCTAACCGGTAACC
This sequence comes from uncultured Sangeribacter sp., assembly GCA_964525735.1. GTDB lineage: Bacteria > Bacteroidota > Bacteroidia > Bacteroidales > Muribaculaceae > Lepagella. The sequence goes on along the minus strand of CAZGJH010000001.1, from coordinate 57,010 downwards.
TCCCCGGCGTGGTCACGATGGCCTCTTCCGGTAAGCCTGGTGAAGAGGATCCTGAGATTGTGATCCGTGGTACGACATCGTGGAACAACTCCAAGCCTCTGATACTTGTCGACGGTATCGAGCGTCCGATGGAAACAGTGGATATCAACTCGGTAGAGACCGTTTCAGTTCTTAAGGATGCATCGGCTACAGCCGTCTACGGTGTGAAGGGTGCCAACGGTGTAATCCTTATCACTACCAAGCGTGGACAGGATGGCAGAGCACAGATCGGCGTATCACTCAACGCAGCTGCCAAGGTGGTTTCACACCTCCCCGGCACAGAGGGTTCTCCCGAAGCTCTTTACATGCGCAACCACATCATCGAGCGCGAGCTCGGTCTTCAGCCCGCTTCATGGGTAGACATGACTCCGATGGACATCATCGACAAGTATGCCCATCCCGCCAACCTTGAGGAATACGAACGTTATCCCAACGTAAATTGGCAGAAAGAGCTTTTCAAGGATTTCGCGATGGCCTACAACCCCAATATCAACGTTCGCGGCGGTACGAAATTCGTGAAATATTATGCGGCTATCGACTTCCTGCATGAGGGCGACCTTTACCGTCAGGTGGATGCCGGCCGTGGCTACCATGCCGGGTACGGATTCAACCGTGTCAATATCCGCTCCAACCTCGACTTCCAGATCACACCGACCACAACATTCAAGGTGAACCTATCCGGTTCGCACGGTGAGAAGAAGGGACCTTGGGATACATCAGGATGGTTTGAGACTCAGCTCTGGCAGGCTGCTTACAGTGCTCCACCGGATGCTTTCCGTCCTCAGTACTCCGACGGCACATGGGGATATTACCCGAAAGATACTCAAGGGGCCCCTAACTCTCTTCAGGGTATAACCACCGGCGGTATCGAATATCAGACACAGACACGAATCAACACCGACTTTACTCTTGATCAGGATCTAAAGTTCATCACACCAGGTCTGCGTATCAGCGGAACAATCTCTTGGGACAACAACATGCAGGAGGTGAAGCGTGGTATCAACGAGAATTATTACTCACCTCAGTATAAATGGATCAATCCTATTACCGGTGAGGAGCAGTTGAAAGAAACTACCCAGACCGATGGCTTGGATTTCTACGAAGATCTTATGTGGAGTATTCAAAAAGGAGATATCAATATCTACGCCACCAACCGCTTCCTCTTTTATCAGGCGCAGCTTTTCTACGGACGTCAGTTCGGCGATCATGATGTTACTGCGATGGCGGTATTCAACCGCAACGAGGCTTCTTATGGTAAGGAGTTCAAACAGTTCCGCGAGGACTGGGCATTCCGTGCCACTTACAACTTCGCAGAGCGTTACTTCTTCGAATTTAATGGTGCATACAACGGCTCTGAGAAATTCGGCCGCGACTATCGCTTCGACTTCTTCCCTTCGGGAGCAGTAGGCTGGCGTCTTAGCGAGGAGAAATTCATGAACTGGAGCCGCGGCTGGCTTGACAACTTCAAGATCCGCTATTCAATTGGCCAGGTCGGTGATGATGCCGCCGGCGACCGCTTCCTCTATATGACTCAATGGGCAGTAGCCAATAAGGTGAATTTCTATCCCAACGGTAGTAGCCCTTACACATGGTATAAGGAGGACAAGATGGGCAACGCTGATATCCATTGGGAGAAAGCTCTCAAGCAGAACCTTGGTATCGACTTCACCCTCTACCACAACATGGTGAGCGGTACAATCGAGCTCTTCAAGGAGCGTCGCAGTGATATCCTTGTAAAAGGCTCAGAGAGAGCTATCCCATCTTATTTCGGTGGATCGGCACCTTGGGCCAACCTCGGTAGAGTAGACAGCAAGGGTTATGAGTTTGAACTTCGCTTCAATTATACTTTCGCCAACGACATGCACCTTTGGGCTAACCTCAATATGACTCATGCTGAGAATAAGGTTATCTCCAAGGATGATCCGGCTCTTATGGAGTCTTACCGCAAGAGCGAGGGTTACACGATCGGTCAGGACCACATTGTCTATGATGCAGGCTATGCCCAGACTTGGGATGATGTGATCGCCATGACTCCTCACAACACCAACGACAATCAGAAGCTTCCCGGACAGCCGATTATGGTAGACTACAACGGTGACGGTATCATCGACTCATCCGACTCAACTCCTTACGGCTACAGCGGCACTCCTCAGAACACCTACAATGCCACGATCGGTCTTGACTGGAAAGGCTGGAGCATTTACGTTCAGATGTATGGTGTCACCAATGTCAACCGTACAGTAGTTTTCGAGTCGTTCCGTGGAAATATGAACACACTCTATGCAGGTGTCAATTTCTGGGCTCCGAACGCAACGAATGTCGACCGTCCTCTCCCGGTTTGGAACACCACACCGGCTTACTATAATGGCTGGGACAACCGCTATAACCACTATGACGGCTCCTACTTCCGCTTGAAGAATGCCGAAATCGGTTACACCTGGACCGATGGCTGGATCAAGAGACTCGGATTGAGCACTCTCAAGGTCTACATCAACGGCAACAACCTCTTGCAGTGGAGCCATATGCCTGACGACCGTGAGTCGAACTTCGCCGGCACGGGCAACGCCTCTCAGGGCGCTTATCCTACGGTACGTCGTTTCAACCTCGGTATCAAGTTTGATTTCTAACTTTTTCCCAACACATGAAAAAATTTAAATTCAACATATTCGCAGTTCTTGCAGCTCTTATGACTTGTGGCGCGGCCACAAGCTGCACCGATTATCTCGACAAGGCCCCCGAGAGCGAGATTTCGGAAGATGAGGCTTTCAAGAACTTCAGAAACTTCCAGGGCTTCGTTGAGGAGATGTATTTCTGTCTGCCCAACTTCACCACCTGCTACTGGAACAACTCCTGGAACTGGGGCGAGGATGAGTTTACCGGCATCAACGAGACATACATGATGTGTGATAAGATTGATAAGGGTGACTTCTGGGGCTGGCAGGCCGAGCACGACGGCTGGCAGTGTGGCTGGATGGATATCAATAAGTTTAATCCCAGTAATTATTCGGATGTTGGAGAGCATCCTTCACTCTGGCAAGGTTCATGGTATGCCATCCGTAAGGCAAACATCGGTCTGGCAAACCTTGATCGCCTCACACAGGCCACTCAGGAGGAACGCAACATGATCAAGGGTCAGCTTCTCTTCTTCCGTGGTTTCTACCACTTCCAGCTGATGCAATACTTCGGCGGTCTTCCTTACATTGATGAGGTATTGGGCAGCAGCGCGCTGACTAATCCGCGTCTGAGCTACGCTGAATGTGCCACCAAAGCGGCTGAAGATCTTCGCGCAGCTGCCGATCTTCTTCCAATCGACTGGGATACCACTCAGACCGGTTCTTATACAAAAGGTAACAATGCGCTGCGTATCAATAAGATCATGGCTCTCGGTTATCTCGGCAAAAACCTTCTTTGGGCTGGCTCACCTCTGATGAACAGGGAGTCGACAGGCTCATCAAGCTACAATGCTGATTTCTGTGCTAAGGCAGCCGACGCTTTCGGCGAGCTCCTCAATTACGTGGAGTCAGGGCAGACTCAGTATGCGCTCGTTGACTTCGAAAATTACAAAGAAAACTTCCTAACGCATCAGAAGAATGGCTTGATGCCCGGTTCTACAGAGGCTATCTATCGTAACCCTTGTCCCGATTGGAACCGTTCAAATTGGGGTCAGACAAAGGATTACGGCTCAAAGTTAATTACTGATAACGGTATCTGCTATCATCCTACTGCCAACTATGTGAACTATTACGGTATGGCCAACGGCCTTCCTCTCGATGATCCCGAGTCAGGCTTCGATAAGTCTCACCCCTGGAAAGATCGTGACCCCCGTTTCTATCACGATATCCGTTACGACGGTTGCAAGATTATTATCAAAGCTCCCGGTGGAGATGACGATCCTGATGCAGCAAATATCAAGTCGGTACGTTATGCACCGCTCTATACGGGTGGCAAGCTCCGCAGCGACACAGAGGGTAGCCGCTCAGGCTATCTCAACTACAAGTTTGTGCGTGATGATTTCAATCGGTTTGACAAGCAAGGTCAGGAAAACTATAGTGCGGGTAACCATATGCTAATTCCTTATATGCGTCTGGCCGACGTCTATCTGATGTATGCCGAGAGTGCCTGCAACGCCTATGGCACACCGCAGGGCAAATCACAGAAGTTTGCCAAGACAGCAGTTGAGGCTGTCAACGTTATCCGTGAACGTGCCGGCGTGGCCGGCGTGAATGCCAAGTTTACCGGTTCGCTCGATGCTTTCATGGGTGAAGTTCGTCGCGAGCGCGCTGTGGAGCTGGCTTTCGAGGCACACCGCTTCACCGACCTCCGCCGCTGGATGCTTATCGACAAATATCCTTACAATATCAAGACTTCTCAGGAATTCCAGCGCGTGGGTGATCTTACCGGCATCGAGACTGACTCATCGATCGGTATTAACGTTGATGATCCCACACAGAACGAAGTGATCGGCTGGAACGAGAAAGTGGTAGTGGAACGTCCTTTCACGGAGAAGCACTATTGGCTCCCCCTCAAGGTGAAAGATGTGTCAATGTATCCGGAGTTTTACCAGAATCCGGGCTGGTGATAATAACCCCATAATTACCTTTCAATAATGAAAACATCAAATAAAATAATATACCCTTTCGCGGCTGCTGCGGCTTTGCTTATCTCTTCTGATGCTTTTGCTCAGGAGGGGTATGTGCCGGCCGATTCCCTGCCGCAAGGGCTTCAGCTCCCCTTCCGCACGAGCGATGGCGGCGACATCCTCGGCGGTGTCTCCTCAGTCAATATGCGTGAGCTTGAGAAGAAGAGCTACACCACTTACAGCACAGAGAATCTCTCGGCCCTTACCAATATGACCTGGGGCCTTGGTGGCGAGCTCGTGCTTATCGACGGCGTACCCCGCGACGACAATAATATTCTCCCCCAGGAAATCGAGAGCATCTCATTTCTGAAAGGATCACAGGCAGTAGTGCTCTACGGCTCAATGGCGGCCAAGGGTGCCATCCTGATCACCACTAAGCGTGGCCGTCCCGATGGACTTCACGTATCGGTTCGCGGCAATGCCGAGATGTTTGTCCCCAAGCGCTACCAGAAATACTTAGGTGCTGCGGAGTACATGACTCTCTACAATGAGGCTCGCGCTAATGATGGGCTTCCTTCAGCTTTCAGTGCCGAGGATATCTATAATTACGGCTCTCATCGCAATCTTTCACGCTATCCCGACATCAACTTCTTCTCAAGCGATTACTTGAAGAAGAACTATATGAAGTATGAGGGACAGGCTGAATTCAGCGGCGGCGCAAAGTTCGCTCAGTTCTACGCTATGGTTGATGTATATCATATCGATGATATCATCAAATTCGGTGAGGGTAAGAACAACGGCCAGACACGTCTGAGCATGCGTGGCAATATCGACCTCAACCTCAATGATTGGGTTTCAGGTTGGGTGAATACAAGCGCGACTTTTTACGACAACCGCTATGATCGTGCTGGATACTGGGATAGTGCGGCGACGATGCGCCCTGCAGTAGAGGGCACAGCTCCTTTCGTCCCTTTCATACCGATTGATGCTGTAGAGGCTGATGATGAGCCGAGTTGGATCCTTATCAATAACAGCAATTATGTTATTGATGGCAAGTATATTCTTGGTGGTAGCCAGCAGTATCAGAACAATGCCTTTGCAGGAATGTATGCCGGAGGTTACACTAAGGCCACAACTCGTCAGCTTCAGTTTGATGCCGGTTTCCGCGTCAATTTCGACAAAGTGGTGAAGGGCCTCTCCTTTACAGCACACGGGGCTGTAGACTACTATACTCAGTATAACACTTCTCTTCAACCGACATATGCAGTGTATGAGGCTACGTGGAGCAACTACGGTGGCAAGGATGTGATCGATAAGCTGACAAAGTGGAATGATGACTTCAGTAGCGGAAATATGGAGGTAAGTGGTGCCACAGAGCGTCAGACCCTCTTCTTCTCCGGTCAGTTTGACTACAAGAACACCTTCAACGACGTACACAACCTTGATGCTACTCTCGTAGGCCACGTGTACAAGAGAACTCTCTCGGCCCAGTATCATCGCAACACCAACGCCACTTTCGCATTGCGTGCGGCTTACAATTATGCCAACCGCTATTATGCAGAGTTCAACGGTGCCATCAATCATTCAGCACGCTTGAAACCGGGGCATCGCACAGGATTTTCACCTGTCGGCAGTATCGGCTGGCGCATCAGCCAGGAGGACTTCCTGAAAGATAATGATGTAATCAGCGAACTCCGCGTCAATGCCACTTACGGTCGTCTTCTCGAGGATGTGGATATTCTCAAGAACAACGATATCGACCAGAGTTTCTATATGTGGGACGGTAAGTTTACTGGTCTTGGTGCATGGTGGGGTTGGAGTGATGGAAACGGTGCAAAACGGTCTTTCATGAGTACGCAGGGCCCGAACCCCGATCTTACTTTTGTGAAGCGTCATGATTTCAACGTTGGTCTCGATGCCGGTTTCCTCGGCAACATGATTACCTTGAGCGGTGCCTACTTCAATACCAAGATAGATGGTCTGCCCATTCAGGCTGTCAACCTCTATCCGAGCTACCTGCTCGCCGGTTGGGGTTCGGAGGGTTCAAGCTCATTCGTACCTTATGTCAACTATGATGCTTATCGTCTTCAGGGCTTCGAGTTGATGGCTAACTTCAGCAAAGATTTCGGCGAATTTAAGGTGGGCTTCGGCGCCAACGTAAGATACGCTGAGACCAAGAACACAAAGATTAGTGAACTTGTGGAATATGAATGGCAGCGTAGTGAGGGTGTCAACCGCAGTGCTTTGAGAGGCTATCGTTGCCTTGGCTACTTCCAGAGTGAAGAGGAGATCGCCACAAGCGCAGTGATCAATAGCAACACCAAGCCGGGCGACCTCAAATATGAGGATGTCAACAAAGATGGTATCATCGACGGCAAAGACCAGGTGATCATCGGCCGTTGGGACTCCCCCTGGAGATATGGTATGAACCTTACTCTTGGCTACAAAGGCTTCACACTCTTCGTGGCAGCTACCGGGGCTCACGGAGGCAACGGAATAAAAAATAACAAAGCGGCTTGGGTATATGGTAACGGTAAATACTCAGATATCGTACGCGGACGCTGGACACCCGAAACGGCCAATACCGCTACTTATCCTCGTCTGACAACTCAGGGTGGCGATCTCAACTTCGTTACATCCGACTATTGGATGTATGACGCAAGCTATTTCTCACTCGATCAGATTCAGCTTACCTACGACTTCCCTGCGAAGTGGTTTGACAACAAGTTTGTGAAGGGTCTTCAGCTCTACGTCAACGCCAACAGCCTTTGGCAGACATGCAAGGAGAAGGAGTATCGTGAGACTAATGTAGGTTATGCTCCTCAGACCCGCAGCTACAACTTCGGTGTAAAAGTAAACTTCTAAACCAACCAAGGACAAACATGAACAAGATAATAAAAACCGGACTTCTCGCTCTCATGGCAGTGTCGTTCACAGCCTGCGACGATGTATTCTCCCCCCTTCCCGAGAACAATCTCGATGAGGAGTATATCGAGAAGAGTGCGAGAAATGCCGAGAATGTGATAGGAACAATCTACGCCTATTTCCCTACCTTCGATGTATTCAATTTGAGCGAGGCTGCTACGGATGATGCCGTGTCCAATGATGCCAGCAACAGCTGGCGCCGTATAGCTGCCGGAAGCTGGACTTCGAGCTTCAATCCCGTCAACCGCTGGGAGATCACACGTACTTGTATACAATATAGTAATCTTTTCCTCAAGCATCTCGACGGCGTGGTATGGACTAAAGATCCCAATGCAAACAAGTATTTCCACGACCGCTATTATGGAGAGGCTCACGCGCTCCGTGGCATCATGATGTATCACCTTCTGCAAGCTCATGGCGGCCCCGACAACTCCGGTAAGCTTTTGGGGGTACCCATCGTGCTTGAGTTTGAGGATGAGAATTCCGAATTCAACGTTCCGCGTAATACATTCAAGGAGTGTTATGACGCCATGATGTCGGATTTCGCCGTGGCTCAGAAGTATCTTCCTTACACCTACCAGAACTATGATTCGAAAGATCCGGCCGCTCTGGAGGCTCTTCAGCAGCAATATCCGGGTTTGGCTGAAGGTGATGCCAACCGTGTTTTCGGAGCAACTTTCATGGGCCGCGTGACAGGGCAGATTATAGATGCCTATATCTCACGTGCCTCTCTTCTTGCCGCCAGCCCTGCTTTCGAAGCATCCGGAATCACATGGGAGCAAGCTGCCAATGATGCTGCCAAAGTGCTGAAATACATCAATGGTGTGGCAGGCCTTGACCTGAGTGGCTCAACGTGGTATTGCGATCCTACTATGGAGAATCTTACAAATGGCGACTGTCCCCCGGAAGTGATATGGCGTACAGAGAAAGGTGAAAAAAGTCATGATCGCGAAGCGAAGTATTTCCCGCCTACACTTTTTGGCGAAGGCTACATCAACCCCACACAGAATCTTGTTGATGCCTTCCCTATGGAGAATGGTTATCCTATCACCGATCCACTGTCGGGTTATGATCCCAACAATCCTTATGCCGGCCGTGACCAGCGCTTCTACGACTATATCCTTTATAACGGTGCCAAGGCGGGCACTCAGAACACTGTTATCAACACAGCTTTTGATTCTGACACTGATGACGGTATCAATAAGATTGAAAAATCTACCCGTACCGGTTACTATATGAAGAAGCACCTCCGTATGGATGTGAATCCTAATACTAGTAGCTTAGCACAACAGTTTCACTACACAGCTCGCTTGCGCTACACGGAGTTCTTCCTCAACTATGCAGAGGCTGCCAACGAGGCATGGGGCCCGACAGGCTCAGGCTCCAACGGCTATTCTGCCTACGATGTGGTCAAGGCTCTCCGCAACCGCGCATTCCTCGGCCTTGACAATGGCGACGCCTATCTTGAGAGCTGCAAGGGGAGCAAGGAGAAGATGCGCGAGCTTATCCGCAACGAGCGTCGCCTGGAACTCTGCTTCGAGGGCTTCCGTTTCTACGACCTTCGCCGCTGGAAAGTTGATCTCAACGAGCTCAACGAAACCGCTAAGGGTATGCGTATCGAAAATGGAACTTACACGGTGTTTGATGTGGATACACGCAACTACAAACCCCATATGTATTATGGTCCGATTCCTTATTCCGAGACCCTGAAATTCAGCAATCTCCTTCAGAATGCCGGATGGTAAGGCTCTCCTAACCGACAAAATCAGAAAGAACAGAAATGAAAAAATCGATTTTCTCAATTTTTGCTATGGGGCTCCTCTTCGCAGGGTGCCACAACAGCAATATCGATCACCCCGACTACGAATATCAGACGATATCGTTCGCATATCCCAACCCGATCCGCACAGTGACTTTGGGTTATGAGGCTGATGTCGACAACTCCGACGACAACGCTCACCGCTTCCAGATCAAGGCAACTCTGGGCGGTGTCAACGAGAACCGTGCCGATCATTCGGCTACATTCCGTATTGCCGAGGAGCTTTGCGAGAACCTCTATTTCGACAATGGAGATCCCGTGCTCCCGATGCCGGAATCGTATTACACGATTACAACCGATCGCCTGACAATCAGCAAGGGGAATGTGCTCGGCGGCTTCACCGTGCAGCTCACTGATGCCTATTTCGCCGATCCAAAGAGCATCGACGTCAACTACGTGATTCCCGTGCTCCTCGTAAACTCAGCCGACTCTATTCTTCAGGGTAAAGCCAAAGAGGATTTCATCAACCCGAGCCGCCTGAACAGCGACGCATGGTCGATCATGCCGAAAGACTTCACACTCTACGCCGTGAAGTATAAGAACAAAGTGCATGGTTGCTGGCTCAGCAAAGGCACTGACAATGTCAACGACAACGGTGCGGTGAAGACAGTAGATCGCCAGACCCAGTACTGGGAGAAGGCTTCTCTCCGCTATCTGCGCACAAAGGGCCTGAACAAGGCTTCCTATCTTCAGGAGTTTGACGTGCCTACGATCGATGCCAACGGCGAGAAGAGCGAGAAGCACATCACCTGCCAGGTGCTGCTCGACATAGCCGAGAATGGCGCAGTCACGGTTTCAACCGATACCCCCGACTGCACCGCTAACGGTTCAGGCACATGGACTTCGATGGGCGAGCCCAAGGCATTCGGCGACCGCGACCGTGATTTGCTGAAGCTTGACTATACCTTCCGCATCAACTACGTGATCAACGACCAGACCGGCGAGCGAGCATTCTACGAGGTTTCTACCAAGGAGAATATGGTGCTTCGCGACCGTGAGAACAAGTTGGAGTGGTTTAACTACCACCTTAAATAAGCTTATCATCATGGCGAATCCTCACTCTCCGGCATTCATAGCCGGAGAGTGGGGAGAAGCCAGAAAAACCACTGAAACGAAATGAAAAATAATTATAAAATAGCGGCTCTCGGCATCTTCGGGCTTATGCTCGGAGGCTGTACTGACACCACCATCGACTATTATCCCGTCGAGATGCCACAGAGCATTGCCGATTATGAGTATCTCAATGCTTATGGTCCGCTGAAAAGCTATATCGACCGTTCGGCTCATCCCGGTTTCCTCTTGGGCACAGGCGTATCGGCCTACGAATATATCAACAAGGGCTTAGTGTATCGCGTCACCAACGCCAACTTCGACCAGATGACTGCGGGCAACGCCATGAAATATGCTTCCGTGGTCAACGACAAGGGAGAGATGGACTTCAGCACCGTTGAGGCTTTCGTTGAGGCAGCCCGCGAGGCAGGAATGTCGATCTATGGCCACACACTCTGCTGGCATGCCCAGACCAACACCAAATATCTCAACGGCCTTATCGCCGATAAGGAGATAGAGGTAGATCCCAACGATAGAGTGGAGGTAGAAGATGCCATTCAGAACTATGACGGCCTCGACGCATTTCCTTACTTCGTGATGGTTTATGAGCCACAGATTATCGACGGAGTTTTGACAGTGCCTGAATATCCCGATGGTTGGTATCAGTTCTTCGTTATGGATGGCCTCAACTTCGAGGAGGGTAAGCCTTACAAAATCACAGCACGTATACGCGGTAGCGAACCCGGCCAGCTCAATGTGCAGCTTGGCAACTGGGGTGCTCTCCAGGAGGCCACACTCAAATTTACTGATGAATGGACAGAGGCAAGCGTTGAATTTGCAGAGGTGAATCCCGGCGGCGGTTTCTCAGTATTCCAGCCCGGCACATATCCCGGCAAGTTGGAGATAGATTGGGTGAAGCTCTCTCACTCTGATGCTCCGATGATGACAGTGAACTATCCTTTGATCACAGGCGGCACAGGCGATAGCGGCCAGACCGACAACCTTATCGCCCGAGTAGCAGGATATGAGGATGTTCCGGCTCCGATCGTAAATGATCCCGAGAGAGGCGACGTATACAAGTGCGATATTATCGCCAATCCCGGCACAGCTTGGGACTGCCAGTTCTTCATCAAGTCGAACCAGGTGCTCAATGAGGGCGACAAAGTGAATATCAAATTCTGGTATCGCTGCGACGACACCCGTAACATCGACACACAGGCACATGGCGCACCCGGTAGCTACCATCACTGGGCGTTTATCGGCACTCTCAATGCTACTCCCGAATGGAAAGAGCATACTTGGAAGGGTACAGTTTCAGCTGAGCAGGCCGGTTCAGACGGCTGTCTCTCAATTGCTTTCAACCTTTCATCGGAAGCAAATGCCTCGACATTCTATATCGACGATGTGGAGTGGAATATCGAAAAGAGCGGCAACACTATCGAGATGACTCCCGAAGAGAAGTATGCCGCTATCGACGGCGCTCTCGAAAGCTGGATCAAGGGTATGATGGAAGCTACACAGGGCTATGTGAAAGCTTGGGACGTTGTGAACGAGCCTCTTCAGGATTCTGGCGGCTTTATTCCTTTGAAGACTGATCCCAACCATTCTCATCCCGAGGATTTCTACTGGCAGGATTATCTGGGTGAGAACTATGTTCGCAACGCTGTAAAGTATGCACGTCAGTATTACCAGGGCGATGTGGCTGATGATCTGAAGCTCTTCATCAACGATTACAACCTTGAGGCTACTTACAATAACAATGACAAGTGTACGAGCCTTGTGAAGTGGATCGAGAAGTGGGAGAGCGATGGCGTTACTAAGATCGACGGTATCGGTAGCCAGATGCACGTAACCTACAGCTGCAATCCTGAGGAGCAGGCACGCCGCGAAGCCGGTGTGGTAAGAATGCTTGAGATCTTGGCCAATTCGGGCAAATTGATTCGTATCACCGAGCTCGATATGGGTATTGACGATGCCGATGGCAAGCCGATCGACACAGCCGACGTGACACTCGAGCAGCATAAGGCCATGGGAGAATACTACAAGTTTATCATCCGTAAGTACTTCGAGATCATTCCTCAGAATCAGCAGTATGGCATCTGCCAGTGGGCACAGACCGACAGCCCGGCCGACAGCGGCTGGAGAGCCAACTCCCCGATAGGACTCTGGACAGAGTATAATGCCGGCGCAGGCAAGGGCTTCCAGCGTAAGCCTGCCTACGGCAGCTTCTGCGAAGGGCTTATGAATCAGTAATTCATGATGCACAATTCATAATGCACAATTCGTGATTGTAGGGACGCGGTGGACGCGATGAATCGCGTCCCTACAATCATCAGATCATCCATCCATAATTCATTATTTAGTTAATGAATTGAATTTAAATAACTTATAATCAAACAACATGAAAAAGTTTTTACTTTCTTTGGCAGCTGTAGCGATGGCTGCTTCGGCAAGCGCCGACGTGATCGTAGACAAGATCCAGACTTTCGAAGGGATGGACAAATTCCCCTTCTTCGTGATGGGCTATGAGCCTGAAATCATCGACGGTATCCTGACAGTGCCCGAGTATCCCGGCGGCTGGTATCAGTTCTTCGTAATGGACGGCCTTACTTTCGATCCAGCTTGTGAGTATACAGTAACTGCCAAGATCAAGGGGAGCAAGAACGGTTCGCTCAACGTACAGCTTGGCAACTGGGGTGCTCTTCTTGAGCAGACACTCGATTTCACCTCAGAATGGAGTGAATCATCAGTAAGCTTCTACGGCCTTGAGGTAGAGAATGGTTTTAGCGTGTTCCAACCCGGCACATACGACGGCAAGCTCGAGATCGAATGGGTGCAGCTTTCACACGAGGGTGAGGCCTTCGTGATTCCTACCGAGGGCGACGTAGTGGCAAGTTACTACACCGGTAATGGTGAGACCTTCGGCGGTTGGGGCAACGCTACTTTCGAGAATGTTGAGGAGGATGGGAAGCCCTGTCTCAAATTCACCAATGAAGCCGCTACCGACAGCTGGGCCGTGCAGATGGCCGTAAACTATGCTTTCGAGCCGGGCGAGACTTACTTCATCGGCTTCGATATCAAGGGTGACGCTGCATCGAATCTTCCTTCTGGCTTCCAGGCTGAACGCAACTATGCAAGCTGCGGTGAGCTGACTCCCTTCGCTATCACTCCAGAATGGAACCACGTGATCATCTTCGGCAAGGCAAAAGCCGCTTCTGTAGCTGAGGGAGAGGAGCCCAATCTTCCCGCTCGTTGGCTTGCAAGCCTCGGCCAGTATGTAGGCACATTCTATCTGACCAACTTCACAATCTACACCGCTACTTCAACTGGTGTGGCTGAGGACGTGGCTGTAGATAAAGGTCGCACAGTGGTTTACAACATGTTGGGCGTGAAGGTGCTCGATACTGACGACGCTTCTCAGCTCTCTACTCTCAAGAAGGGTCTCTATATCGTGAATGGAAAGAAAGTCATTCTCTAATCAAAAGAAAGTCATTCTCTAATCAATAATCAGAGGCCGGCCGCCGACGAGCGGACATTCTCCAAAGTCGACGGCCGGCTGTATTCAACTCACTAAGCGAACTTTAACTCATCGATTTTTTACTCACCTGCACATGAAAAAATTCACACTCATTTTATCTTCTTTGATGATGGCCGCAGCTGCTTCGGCCACCAATCCTCTTGTACAAACCTGCTTCACGACCGACCCTGCGCCGATGGTGCATGGCGACACTCTTTACGTTTACACTGGCCACGATGAGAATAAGGCCGACTTTTTCTGGATGCAGGAGTGGAGAGTTTACTCCACCACAGATATGGTAAACTGGACCGACCACGGTTCGCCGCTCGCGATAGAAGATTTCACCTGGGGCGACGATCGCGCCTGGGCTCCGCAGTGCATTGAACGCAATGGCAAATTCTATCTTTATGTGCCTCTCCACTCGAATCTTTCAGGCACCATGGCAATCGGTGTGGCTGTGGGCGATTCTCCCACAGGTCCATTCAAGGATGCAATCGGCAAGCCTTTGGCCGACGGCAGCTGGGATTATATCGACCCTACCGTATTTATCGATTCAAAAGGGGATGCCTATCTCTATTGGGGCAACCCGACAATTTATTACGTGAAACTTAACGACGACATGATCTCCTTCGAAGGTGAAGTGCAGAAGATCGTGCCGGACGAAGCCGGATTCGGCCCCGGTAAAGAGGTGCCGATGGAACCTGGCAAAAAATATAGCTCATCTTACACTGAAGGCCCCTGGTTTTTCGAACGCAACGGCAAATATTATCTCGTTTATGCCGCCGGAGGAATACCTGAGAACATCTCTTATTCGATGAGCGACTCTCCGACAGGCCCGTGGAAATATATGGGCGTGATCATGCCGCAGAATGATTGGACAAAATCATTCACCAATCATTCAGGCATAACCGATTACAAAGGAAAATCTTATTTCTTCTATCATACGGGCCGACTGCCTGAGGGTGGAGGTTTCGGACGCAGCATATGCGTGGAGCCTTTCGAGTTTAACCCCGACGGCACAATCCCGACCATCCTCCCCACGGAGGAGGGTGCTCCCGCAGTAGGCACTCTCGATCCTTATCGTCGCGTGGAGGCCGAGACAATCGCCTGGTCGCAGGGTGTGACCACAGAGCCCAATGCCGAGACAGGCGTCTACGTGGCCGACATTCATAACGGCGACTTCATTAAGGTGGCCAACGTCAACTTCATGAGCGGCGGTCCGAAAACGTTCGGTGCTCAGGTGGCCAGCGCGCTGAGAGGTGGCCAGATCGAGGTGAGAATGGATTCGCCCGAGGGTGACCTTGTTGCCACGCTCGATGTGCCTGGCACAGGCGGTTGGGAGAATTGGCAGTATATCGAGACTCCCGCAAAGATAGAGGTGCCGGGCGTACACGATATCTACTTCGTATTCAAAGGCCGCAAGGGTCCGAAGCTCTTCAACTTCGATTACTGGACTTTCAAATAAATCTTTCACGGAAGGAGCCGTGAATAATGACAATAAACTAAATCTCTCACCATATCATGAACAGAATCAAACTCATAATTCTTCTTGTGGCACTCTGGGCTTCTGGCGCGGCTTTCGCCTGGCCCGGCATGCCGATGCCTAAGCTCCATGTGGAGGGGCGGTGGCTCGTAGATGAAGATGGCAACCACGTGAATCTACACGGTTTCGGCCAGACCTACAGCCCCTGGTTTAACGAGCAGGGCTCGAAATGGAGTAACTACGATGTGAACGCCTGCTTGAAATACAACAAAGGTATCATCGACGGCATCATGGACGCGGGTTGGAAAATGACCTACATACGTATGCACATGGATCCCTACTGGAGCAACACTCCAGGCGTATGGACCGACGGCGAAGGGGATATCTCCGCTTTCGACATTGCCCGCTTCCGCAAATATCTGAATGAAGTGTTCATCCCGATGGCTGAATACGCAATCTCGAAAGGTCTTTACGTTGTGATGCGTCCGCCGGGCGTATGCCCTCACCAGATTGAGGTGGGAGGCGACTACCACAAGTATCTGAAGCGCGTATGGGGTTACGTATCGACAGTGAAGAAACTCACCGACAACCCGCATATCATGTTTGAGCTGGCCAACGAGCCTGTTGATATCCTCGGCGACGACGGCAACTACTCCTCATGGAGCGAACCCTCGCAGCGCACGCTGACCCAATTCTTCCAAGAGATTGTAGACTTGATGCGCGGCAACGGTTGCGAGAACATTCTCTGGGTGCCGGGCACAGGTTATCAGTCGCAGTATGCCGGCTTCGCGAAGTATCCCATTCAGGGTGAGAATATCGGTTATGCCGTCCACGTGTATCCAGGGTGGTATGGCAGCGACGCTTTGGAGCCCTCGCATGAGTTGGGCGGCAGCTACGGCGGCGGTTTCGACTCATTCTCTGCAGGATGGAAAAACCAGATCGAACCTTGCGCGGAGATCGCTCCGATGCTTGTGACAGAGATGGACTGGCTCCCCTCAAAATATGAGGCTTCGTGGGGTAAAAGTATCACTGGGTGGATGCTCGGCTCTGGTTTCGGGGCCAACTTCAAGCTGCTTGCCGACCGCACAGGCAACGTAGGCTGGATGATTTTCACCGGGCCTGAATTGCTCAAGAACTACAACGGGGTGGCCGGGTCGGAAGGCAACTACACGATGTATAACGACCCGCAGGGTTGCATCTGGTCGACCTATCATTGGTTTGAGGAATATGCCGGGTTTGAATTGCCGGAGCCTCAGAGCGTGAATCTCTACTTCTCGCCGCGCAAGGGTGATCAGACTGACCCCGATGAGGGTGACAAGACCATTATGACCGGAAGCACCATCAGCGCGGCTCTCATTGCCGACCGTGGACTCGGCTTCGACTTCAATGTGGCTGGCGATATCAACGTGGAGGTGGCCGACCCGAGCGTGGTGACGTGGAATAACAACTACTTCACGGCTCTCAAACCAGGCGAAACAAACTGCACCGTATCTTACGAGCTTGATGGCACCACTCACTCGCTGAGCTATAAATTCATCTCTACTCCTTTCCCGTTCCAGGGAGGCTATTTCAACCCTTCGATCTGGGATACCGGCAGCTTCAACGAGGCTACGGGCGACATCGCCACAGGGCAGTATGGTTTCGCCGGCTGGAAATATGCCAACGGGCTGGATATGTCGGGCTACAATTATCTGATTTGCGAAACGGATTGGGCTGAGAGCTGCGGCCTCTCGCTACGTCTTTTCGACAAAGATAATTACTGGACCGATCCCCATATGGCCGATTTCAACGGGCGCAAGCGTATCGTGATCGATCTTCAGAATATGAAATCGAACGAAGGTCGCAAGGTTGATCCCTCGCATATCTACATTGCCGGCTTCTGGTCGAGAGGAGGCCAGCAGTTCCGTATCAAGAGCATCTTCCTTTCCGATGATCCCAATGCCGAATCGGGCGTGGATATGATAGGCGCTTCCGAGGCAGAGGAGTTAGTGGATGTCTACAATCTGCAAGGAGCTCTCGTGAAGGCTCGTGTGGCACACAAGGAGGCTTCGGCTGGGTTGCCGGCAGGGCTCTACATTATCGGAGGAAAGAAAGTGATGGTAAGGTAATTCAGATTAATAATTATGAAAATTATAAAGAAAATAATGGCTATGGTGGCTGTTTGCGCTTCGGCTTTCAGCATGAGCGCCAACGATCCTAACTTCCATATCTATCTCTGCCTGGGGCAGTCGAACATGGAGGGTAACGCCTCGATAGAGCCGATCGACCGTCAGAACGTGCCCGAGCGTTTCCAGATGATGGCGGCTGTCAACTTCAACAATCCTCAGCGTCAGAAAGGGGAGTGGTATGTGGCCATGCCGCCGCTTGTGAGAGAATATACGGGTCTTACCCCGATGGACTATTTCGGGCGCACTATGGTGGCCAATCTGCCTGAGAATGTGAAGGTAGGTGTGGTGGCCGTAGCTATCGGCGGCTGCAAGATAGAGCATCTCGACAAGGATTACGACGCCTCGACGCTCGGCAACGAGGCCGAGTGGTTTCAGAACTATATGCATGCCTACAACGACGCTCCCTACGCCTGTCTGTTGGAGTGTGCCAAGAAGGCACAGGAGGCCGGCGTGATAAAGGGTATTCTGCTGCATCAGGGAGAGAGCAACAACGGCGACCAGCAATGGTGCAGCAAAGTGCATAAGGTATACGACGACCTTCTCTCCGACCTCGGTCTGGAGGCCAATTCGATACCGCTGCTCGCAGGCCAGGTGGTGACATCAGAGCAGGGTGGAGTGTGCGGCGGCATGAACGCCATCATCAACACTCTGCCGCGCAATTTGGCTACGGCCCATGTGGTGTCGGCCGCCAATCTGCCGCAGAAGGGCGACGGCTTGCACTTCACGGCTCATGGCTATCGTGTGCTCGGTTGCCGCTACGCCACTGAGATGCTGGCCACGATGGGTATCGACGATCCGGTTGTAGATTACTCCGAGGAGATTCCCTTCATCCCGACTCCGGAGCCTTCGGAGGGTGACTTCGTGTTCGATTTCAACTATTTCAATCCGCGCATCTTCGCCGATGGCACTTTCGACCCCTCTACCGGCATCTTCCAGGGTGGCCAATGGGGTTTCGGGGGCTGGGAGTATGAGACTCCGATCGATCTCTCCGGCTATCAGTATATCGTTGCCGAGCTCAATGAGGAGGATCGCGACGGCGTGGAGTTCAGAGTGTTTGACACGGCCAGCTATTGGGAGACTCCCTACACCCGTCCGTTCCAGGGGGGCACGCTCATCGTGCAGGAGCTCAACGGCATGATGAAGAATGAGCCTACCGGCATCAAGGGACTCGACACCTCCAACGTGTATCGCGTGGGCTTCTGGTGCTACGGCAATAATCCGACCCATATCAAGCATGTGTTTGCCACAAACGACGACCCCTATAATGCTTTGGCAAGAATTGTGGATGATGAGAAAAATAATCCCGTCGACACGGCCGTTTATAATTTGATGGGCAGCAAGGTGGCAGACTCCCTCGTGGAGGCACGCCTTACGCCTGGAATATATCTATGCCAGGGAAGGAAGATAATGTATAAGTGACATCAGCCATGGAAATGACAATCAATCAAACTAAACCTACAGCGGAAGCGAAAGGCTTCTACAAACTCTCTATGCTGCAATGCGTGGGATTCGGTTCGGGCGATTTGGCCCAGAATCTTATCTATCAGACCATCAGCATGTATCTCCTCTTCTTCTATACCAACGTCTACGGGCTTGATCCGGCTGTTGCGGCCGTGATGTTCCTGATAGTGCGCATCATCGATGTGATCTGGGATCCTTTGGTAGGCACTTTCGTCGACAAGCACGACCCCAAGATGGGTAAATACCGCTCCTATCTGATCTTGGGCGGCATACCACTGACGGGCTTCGCCATCCTTTGCTTCTGGAACGGCTTCTCCGGTTCGCTTCTCTACGCCTACATCACTTACGTGGGCCTTTCGATGTGCTACACTTTGGTGAATGTGCCTTACGGCGCGCTCAACGCCTCTCTGACACGCGACACGGCCGAGATAACGAAGCTCACCTCTGTGCGTATGTTTATGGCCAACGTGGGTGGCCTTGCCGTGGGTATGGGTATACCTATCGTTCTGAAGATGTTCGACCCCTTCGAGACAGAGGATATGTCGACCGACGATTCCGCTTGGCTCTGCACTATGGCTCTCTACGGGGCTATCGGCCTGATGCTCTTGATCTTCTGCTTCTCGCAGTGTCGCGAGCGCGTGGTGATGGATAAGAGCGCCACCGAGAATGTGAAGGTATCCGACCTCTGGATGGAATTCGTACACAACCGTCCGCTCCGCATCCTTGCCTTCTTCTTCATCACGGCCTTCGGCATGATGGCCATAGCCAATGCCGCTGGTGCCTACTACATCAACTATAACATGCACGGCAGCGCAGGCGAGCTCTCGATCTTCATGGGTCTGGGTTCGATTCCAGCCTTCATTTTCATGCCGATGATTCCGGCCATCAAGAAGAGAGTAGGGAAGAGAGGTATGTTCAACATCTTCCTGCTCACTGCCATCGTGGGTATGATCATGCTCTACGTGGTGTCGATGATTCCGGCCCTGAAGCATATGTGGCTGGTTTACATTGCCCAGTTTGTGAAGTCGACAGGTGTGATTGTGGCCACGGGCTACATGTGGGCTCTCGTGCCTGAGGTGATCTCCTACGGCGAGTATACGCATGGCCGCCGCATCTCCGGCATCGTCAACGCTCTTACGGGCATCTTCTACAAGGCCGGCATGGCATTGGGTGGCGTTGTGCCAGGTTTGGTGCTCGCTTTTGTAGGTTTCCAGAAAGATGCGGCCGAGCAGACCCTCTTCGCGCAGCAGGGCATTCTCTGGCTGGTGGCCGTGATTCCCGCTATCCTGCTCTTCGTAGCCATGTTTATCATCTCGAAATATGAGCTCGACGACAATCGCATCGACGAGATAAATCGCGCCATCGAGGAGCGCGCTCACAAATAACCGATTCGGATCTCCAACAGATTCGCTTCAATAACCAACACGACTCATGAAAAAGACAATTCTATACTCATTGGCTCTTCTCGCACTCGGCGCCTCCTGCTCCTCTACGAAGGGGGAGACGCCGGTGGCAACGGTGAAAGACCATTTCAAGGATCAGTTTCTGATTGGCGCGGCAATACCTGTGTATCACGTAGATGGGAAGGATCCGAAGGCCGACTCGATTGTTTCGCTCCATTTCAATTCGGTTGTGGCCGAAAACTGCATGAAGTGTGAGAAGATACACCCCGAGAAGGATGTATACTTCTGGGATGATGCCGATAAATTCGTAAAATATGGCGAAGACCGCGATATGGCTGTCATAGGGCATTGCCTCGTGTGGCACTCGCAGCTCGCCCCCTGGTTTGTATACGACGACAACGGCCAGTACGTGACTCCCGAGGAGCTTAAAGCCCGCATGAAGGAGCATATCTACACCGTAGTGGGACGCTACAAAGGTAAGATCAAGGGTTGGGACGTAGTGAATGAGGCTATCGAAGATGATGGCTCGTATCGCAAATCGCCCTTCTACGAGATTCTTGGCGAGGAATATATCCCGCTCGCCTTCCAGTATGCCCACGAGGCCGACCCTGACACGGAGCTCTATCTCAATGATTTCTCTATGTTCAAGCCGGCCAAGCGCGAGCGTTACATCCAGATTATCAACAATCTCAAGGAGCGCGGGCTGCGCATCGACGGTATGGGTATGCAGAGCCATCTCGGCATCGACGACGATTACAATCTCGCTGAATATGAGAAGAGTATCGTAGATTTGGCCGGAACGGGTGTAGATGTTATGGTGACTGAGCTCGACATCACCGCGCTCCCCTTCAAATTCAGCGGCGCGGAGATTTCGCAGCGTGGCGAATATCACAAGGAGCTCAACCCTTATCCCGACGGGCTGACAGCCGACGCTTCTGAGAAATGGAACAAGCGCGCAGCGGAACTTTTCGATATCTACAAGCGCAATGCCGACAAGATAAGCCGCGTGACCTGGTGGGGCACGCAAGACGGCATGTCGTGGCGCAACGGCTGGCCTATTCCGGGGCGCACCGATTATCCGCTTCTCTTCGACCGCGATTACAATCTCAAGCCTTTTATGCAGGAGGAGTTGGGGAATTCATAATTCATAATTCATAATTCATAATGCATAATGCATAATTAGGAATTGCGGGTAATTAGGCAATAATAGTTATTAAGATTAAGACAATTTTATCTTATGAAAAAGCGATATCTTTTCCCAGATGATTATATGGCCGATCCGAGCGTACACGTCTTCAACGGCAAGATCTATATCTATCCTTCACACGACTGGGAGTGTGAGAATGTAGAAAACGACAACGGCGATCAGTATGTGATGAAGGATATGCACGTGCTCTCGATCGACGGCGACCCCATGACGGGGAAGGTCACCGACCACGGCAAGGCTCTCGACATAGCCGACATACCCTGGGCCGGACGTCAGCTCTGGGATTGTGACTGCGTGGAGAAGGATGGCAAATACTATCTCTATTTCCCGCTGAAAGACCGCAACGACATCTTCCGCATCGGTGTGGCTGTGTCCGACCGTCCGGAGGGGCCTTTCGTAGCCGAGCCGGATCCGATACGCGGCAGCTATTCGATAGATATCTGTGTGCTCAAGGATGGCGACGAGTATTATCTCTACTTCGGTGGCCTTTGGGGGGGACAGCTTCAGCGTTACGCCGACAACAAGGCCCTGGAGAACCCCTACCTGCCTGAGGGGGACGCGCCTTCGCTTCCGAGCCGTTGCGCTCGTCTGAGCAAGGATATGCTTCAGTTTGCCGAAGATCCGCGCCCGATTCAGGTAGTAGACGAGAACGGCAAGCCGCTCCGTGCCGACGATCCTCACCGCTTCTTCGAGGCCACGTGGGTGCACAAATATAATGGGAAATACTATTTCTCTTACTCCACGGGCGACTCGCATCTGCTCTGCTATGCTATCGGCGACAACCCTTACGGGCCGTTTGTATACCAGGGAGTTATCTTGACGCCGGTGGTGGGGTGGACTACTCACCATAGCATTGTGGAATATGATGGGAAGTGGTATCTGTTCCACCATGACAGCGTGCCCTCGGGAGGGAAGTCTTGGCTGCGTTCGCTGAAGGTTTGCGAGCTTCAATACGACGCCGATGGCAAAATTCTCACAATTGAGGGCACAGACTGAACTCAGAGAACTCTGAGCACTCTGAGACCTCTGAAATTTTAAGACACTGATATGATAAGATACACACTCATTATTGCTGCGTTGCTCCCGCTGACCGCGGGGGCAACCACCCGCACTATCACGAGCCCTGACGGCCGCACGGTGGTGCAGATTTCTGATGCCGACGGAAAGCCGGCCTATTCTGTGAAGTATGATGGCAAGGATTTCCTCCTCCCTTCGCCACTCGGTATGAAAACAAATATCGGCGATTACACCTCAGG
The DNA here is from genome assembly GCA_964525735.1 of uncultured Sangeribacter sp. GTDB lineage: Bacteria > Bacteroidota > Bacteroidia > Bacteroidales > Muribaculaceae > Lepagella. The sequence goes on along the minus strand of CAZGJH010000001.1, from coordinate 34,103 downwards.
CATCACGATGCTCGGCGAGGCGAAAGCCGATAACGTGAAGGATTCGTATTCGCTCAAGAATATCAAGAAGAGTCATGTAGATTATGAAGCTAACCGCGAGATTATCACTTTCGGGCGCGACGGTCAAGGGCTCTATGAGGTTGAGATGCAGGTGAGCGACAACAATGTGGCTTTCCGCTATCGTCTGTTGCCGCTGGGGGAGACACTCTGCTGTGTTGTGGATGAGGAGGCTACGGGTTTCAATCTGCCCGACGGCACCACCACTTTTCTCTGCCCTCAGAGCGGCGCGATGAATGGCTTCGCCCGTACATCGCCGAGTTATGAAACAAATTATACTCTCGACGATGCCACCGGCAAGAATGGCTGGGGCAACGGCTACACCTTCCCTTGCCTTTTCCGCAACGGTGACAACGGGTGGACCCTGATCTCCGAGACCGGTATCGCTGGTGATTACGTGGGTGCGCATCTCGCCAACAAGGGGGGCGCCGATTATGCTATTGCATACGCTATGCCCCAGGAGCAGAACGGGTTCGGCTCGACAGGCGCGGCTATCGCTCTCCCGGGGTATACCCCCTGGCGCACGATCACCGTGGGTGAAACCCTCGCTCCGATCGTGGAGACTACCATACCCTTCGATGTGGTGGAGCCTCTCTACGAGGCCTCGAAAGAGTATGACTACGGCAAAGGCTCCTGGAGCTGGATTATAAAGATGGATCCCTCCTGCAATTTCGACGAACAGAAGAATTACATCGACTTCGCGGCCGCTATGGGTTGGGAGTCGGTGCTCGTAGATGCCCTCTGGGACACTCAGATAGGCTACGATGGTATCGAGAAGCTCGCCGAGTATGGGCGCAGCAAGGGGGTAGACCTTTACCTCTGGTATAACTCCAACGGCGCGTGGAACGACGCTCCGCAGGGTCCGCGCGGCGTGATGAACGACATCGTGAAGCGTCGCAAGGCTATGGCGTGGATGAAGAAGAATGGCATACGCGGCATCAAGACCGACTTTTTCGGGGGCGACAAGCAGCAGATGATGCAGCTCTACCACGACATTCTCGCCGATGCCAACGACTACGGCATTCTCGTGATTTTCCACGGTTGCACTCTGCCCCGCGGCTGGGACCGTATGTATCCCAACTATGCAGCGAGTGAGGCCGTGCTGGCCAGCGAAAACCTCCATTTCTCGCAGGGAATGTGTGACGCAGAGGCTACTAACGCGGCCACTCACCCCTTTATCCGTAACACTGTCGGGAGTATGGACTTCGGCGGGAGCACTCTCAACAAATACTACAGCGCCGACAATGCCCACGGCTCGAAGCGCATGACAAGCGACGTATTCGCTCTCGCTACGGCTGTGCTTTTCCAGAGCCCTGTGCAGCACTTAGCCATGGCTCCCAACAACTTGCAGGATGCTCCGGCTTGGGCAGTAGACTTCATGAAGGCTGTGCCGACGGAGTGGGATGAGGTGAAGTTTATCGACGGTTATCCTGGCAAGTATGTCGTTTTGGCACGCCGCAGCGGCGACAAATGGTATATCGCCGGAATCAATGCACAGGATGTGCCTGTTGAGGTGGCAATCCAGTTGCCCGAGGGTATGCCGACGGAGGGTTTGACGCTCTATCAGGATAACGACCGCCTCGAAGGGAGTGTGAAGAGCATCAAGGCCGACAAGAAAGGTAAAGTGAAAGTGAAAATTCCGAAGAACGGAGGCGTTGTGATTAATTCATAATGCATAATTCAAAATTGAGGGATTTTGTAATTCATAATTTGAACATTGATAATTGATGCGTAATTTGCTGAAATATATGATGGTGCTTTCGGCTCTGCCTCTTTGGGGGGCAGGGCCGATGGTGCAGTTCGTCACGCCCGACGTGGTGAGGGTGCGCTGGACACCCGACGGCAGCGTCACTGACAATAATACCGGGGCTTGCGTGTGGACACCGCAGCATGTTGAGGTGACTCATTCGGTGGAGAACGGCATAGTGAGTCTGCGTAGCGACTCGCTCGTGGTGACGTATACGGCTGAAGGGGCGATTACGTTTGCCGATGCACGCACAGGGCGTGTTCTGCTTTCGGAGCGTGCGGCCACACCGCGCACATTCGAGCGCGTGGCCAAAGAGCGTGTGATCTACGACGAGGCTTCCGCTCACATGGAGGAGACGGCCAACGGCAAGGTGACTGTGAAAGATGTTTTGAGGCGCGACACACTCGGCTACAAAAACCGCTTCACGGTGTCGTTTACCGGCGATGGTCAGGAGGCTATCTACGGCTTAGGAGCCCACATGGAAGATTACATGAACCTTGCCGGCAAAACGCTTTACCTCACGCAGCACAATCTGAAGGCTTTCGTGCCGATGCTCGTCTCGACGGCTGGCTACGGGTTGCTTTTCGATGCCGGTTGCTCGATGATCTACAGCAGCGATGTCGCCGTGTCAAATGGCGCGTGGCCTGTAGCCAACGAATTCTCGATGATGATGGAGGCGGCCAATACGATCGACTACTATTTCATCAAGGGATATGTGCCTGAGAAGGTTGTGGAGGGCTACCGGATGCTTACGGGCGACGTGTCGATGATGCCACGCTATCTCTTCGGCTACACACAATCGAAGGAGCGTTACGTATCTTCTGATGATATCGTGAACACGGTGAAGGAATATCGTCGCCGCGAGGTGCCCCTCGATATGATTGTGCAGGATTGGAACTACTGGCCGCAGGGGTGGGGCTATATGAAGATGAATCGTGAGTATTACCCTGACCCGAAGGCACTTGCCGATTCCGTGCACGCTCTCGACGCGAAACTGATGGTGAGCATCTGGGCCAATCCGCAGTATTGCCCCGAGGCCGACGATTTCCGCAATCGCGGGTTGATGCTGGAGCACTCCGTCTACGACGCGTTCAATCCGAAAGGGCGCGACCTCTACTGGGATTACGCCAACAACGAATTCTTCTCGAATGGCTTCGACGCCTGGTGGTGTGACAGCAGCGAACCGCTCGACGGCGACTGGAACCGTATGCCTGAGCCGCTGAACGGGAATCCCTATTCGTGGGGCGACCATGAGCGTCGCTGGCAACTCAACGACCAGATTCTCTCCGAGGCTTTGGGTGCGGAAAGGGCGTGCCTTTATTCGCTCAATCATTCGAAGGGTATCTGGGAGCATCAGCGCAACGCCTCCGACCGCAAACGAGTGGTGAATCTTACGCGCTCCACCTTCGCCGGGCAGCAACGTTACGGCACGATAGTATGGAACGGCGACACTCACGCCTCATGGGACTCCTTCCGCCAGCAGATTCCGGCCGGGCTCAATTATCTCGCTACCGGAAATCCTTACTGGACGATGGATATCGGCAGCTTCTTCACGCGCCGCGACCCTCGCTGGTTTTATATTGGCGAATTTCCTGACGGCGTGAAAGATGACGGCTATAAGGAGTATTACACCCGTATGTTCCAATGGGGAGCCTTCCTGCCCGTTATGCGTAGCCACGGCACTGACACTCCGCGCGAGATATGGCAATTCGGCGAACCGGGTACTCCCTATTACGACGCTCTGCTCAAGATGATAAATCTGCGCTATTCGCTTCTGCCTTACAACTATAGCTTGGCTGCGAAGCAGACCGACGGGGGCTACAGCATGGCGCGTCCTTTGGCGTTTGACTTTCCGCGCGACCGCAACGTCTATGATATCAAAGACCAGTATATGCTTGGCGATATCATGGTGGCTCCTGTCACGTCGCCCGGTGTTGAGAAGCGCGAGGTGTATCTGCCGGAGGCGGACGCTCCATGGATCGATTTCTGGACAGGCGAGCGTGTGAATGGTGGCGTTTCCGTTGAGGCCGCTGCGCCGATCGACCGTTTGCCTCTCTTCGTGAAGGGAGGCAGCATCATAGCCACTGTTGAGGCTGCGCAGCATAGCGGAGCGTCGGTAGGAAAGCCGATCACGTTGACTGTATACCCTGGGAGGGATGCCGCGTTCACGCTCTACGACGACGCGGGAGATGCTTACGACTTCGAAAGTGGGGAGTGTCAGCGCATCGATGTAAATTGGGACGAGAAGACGCGGACGCTTACCATCGCCGACGCGGTTGGGACATTCGCTGGAGCACCCGCCATGCGGGAATTCCGAGTGGCCCTTGACGGAAAGGTGAAAACCCTCAGCTACGACGGCAAAGAGAAAAGAATACGGCTTTAGAAGTACTGAAAAGTACGGAAAAAGTACGGAAAGAGTACGGCAGAAGTACTGAAAAGTACGGGAAAGTACTGGAAAAAGTACGGAAGAAGTACGGGAAAAGTACGGAAAAAATTTCCGTACTTTGGAGATTGGACTGGAATTACCAAAAAAGTCGGTAAAAATTAGGGAATATCATTCAAACTCATTAATTTTGTAAATCAATCTGAACAACTTTGTAAATCAATCTGATTTATCATGAAACCACATATCCTGACAACTGCAGCCCTCGCTCTCTTTGCTCTGCCTATGGCGGCCGAGGGCGTTACGGTAGAGTTTTTTACCCCTGAAATAGTGAGAATACACAAGGCTCCCAACGATGCTAACGGGGAGCTGAGAAAGTCGATGGTGGTGACGGCTACTCCCGCCGACGTGAAGGTGAAGAAGAGCGTCGACGGCAATGTGACCACCTACAAGAGCAAGTCGCTCACTGTGACTGTAGACAACGCCACGGGGAAGGTGAGCTTCATGCGCCCCGACGGCACGATGCTGCTCGCCGAGGGGTCGTATGCCTTCACGCCGATCACTTCGGGTATCGACAAGGGTAACTATGTAGTGAAACAGACCTTCCAGCTCGATGCCGACGAGCCGATCTACGGCATTGGTATGATGCAGAATGGCAAGATGTCGCTGCGCGGTGAGCACCGCAAGATGCAGCAGTCGAACTTGGAGGATTTCACTAATACTTTCCAGAGCATCAAGGGCTACGGCATATATTGGGACAATTATTCGCCTACAAATCTTAATGACAACGAGACTCTCGAATTGGAAAGCCAGGTGGGTGATGCCGTAGACTATTACTTCATGTATGGCGGCGATGCCGACGGCGTGATAGCCGATATCCGCTATCTTACGGGGGAAGTGCCGATGGTGCCGCTGTGGACTTACGGTTTCCACCAGAGCCGCGAGCGTTACAAATCTCAGGATGAACTGTTGGAGGTTGTGGAACGCTATCGCAAGGATGGCGTGCCCTTCGACGGCATAATCCAGGATTGGCAGTACTGGGGCTCCAACTATACGTGGAACGCGATGGAGTTTATCGCTCCGGAGTTTGACCGCGCTCAGCAGATGATCGACAAGATTCACGACAACAACGCGCATCTTTCGATCAGTATCTGGTCGAGCTTCGGTCCGCAGACCAAGCAGTATAAAGAGTTGGGTGAGAGAGGTCTACTCTTCGGCTTCGAGACGTGGCCGGAGTCGGGTCTTACGGAGTGGCCGCCTCGCCGCGACTATCTCTCGGGCGTGCGTGTCTACGACTGCTACAGCGACACGGCGCGAAACATATACTGGACCAATCTGAAGCGTCTGCACAACATGGGTGTGGATGCCTGGTGGATGGACTCTACCGATCCCGACCATCATCAGTATAAGGAATCTGATCTCGACGTGCCCTGCTCTGCGGGTGGCTCTTACAGAAGCGTGCGCAACCTCTATCCATTCATGACCGTGGGTGGAGTCGACAGCCATCAGCGTGCCGAGGATAAGGATAAGCGAGTGTTTATCCTGACGCGCTCCTTCTTCCAGGGTCAGCAGCGTTACGGCGCGCACACCTGGAGCGGCGACGTGGGTAGTTCGTGGGAGTCGCTGCGCAATCAGGTGCCTCTCTGCCTGAATCATACTCTGACGGGCAATCCGAATGTAAACACCGACATAGGTGGCTTCTTCGCCGGCTCTTACAATCGCCATTGGGGCGACAACAGCGCGACGAAAAATCCTCAATTCCAGGAACTTTACACACGCTGGATGCAATTCGGCCTTTTCAATCCGATGATGCGTAGCCACGGCACGGAGGTGTATCGCGAACTCTATCATTACGGCCAGCCCGGCGAGCCGATCTACGACGCGTTGGTTGATGCCGTGAAGATGCGTTATCGCCTGCTTCCCTATATCTATAGCACGGCCCGCAAGGTGAGCGCGGAAGACGACAGCTTCATGCGAGCCCTCTTTATGGATTTCAAGGACGACCGCAACACATGGAACAACAACCGCCAATTCATGTTCGGCCGCAACCTCTTGGTATGTCCCGTGGTAGACCCGCTCTATACGGAGGAGAAGGTGGTGAAGACCGACGAGATGAGCGGTTGGAACAAGGAGGCCAATGGCGGCAAAGGTGACTGGAAACCGGTTGACTGGACTCAGAACAAGACTTTCTCTGTTTATCTGCCAGCCGGAGCGGACTGGTATGATTTCTGGACCAACAAACGACATAGCGGGGGCCAAACTCTTGAAGCTGACGCTCCGATTTCCCGTTCGCCGCTTTACGTGAAGGCCGGAAGCATCGTGCCGCTCGGTCAGGATTTGCAATACGTCAACGAAAAGCCGTGGGATTTCATCACGCTCAACGTATACCCCGGGGCGAACGCCGAGTTTACGCTCTATGAGGATGAGGGTGACAATTACAACTATCTCGACGGCAAATTCACGGAAATTCCGATGCGTTGGGACGATCGCAAACGCACGCTCACTATCGATGCGCGCAAGGGAGCGTATGACGGTATGCTTCAGAGCCGCACCTTCCGTGTGACCACCCCCGACGGCAGCAGCAAGGATGTGACTTATAATGGCCGCCGCACAGTGGTAAAGATGTAATTCTCAGAATTGTAGAGCGATATAAGCGAATAATAAAGCGATAGAAGGATGCGAAAAGCAGCTATATTGATACTTACGGCATTATTGGGAGGGGGCATGGCGATGGCCTTGACCTCTCCTAACGGTCGTCTTACTCTGAATGAGGGCTCGGCCGATGGCTTGACTCTTTCTTACGAACTCTCGGTACCCCCTTACGGGCTCAAGACACCCCCTGGTGAGAGGGAGGTGACTCTTCTCACAATCTTTGAGAATGGGGCTACGGCGATCGGTGAACCGACAGAGCAAAGCGTTGGCTATTGGATGAAGACCGGGAAACGGAAATGGTGTAGCAACCGCTATGTGGAGCAGCTTTATCGCCTCGCGGGGGATGACACTATTGCCGTGCGTCTTTACAATGATGGCTTGGCGTGGAAGCGGAATGGGAAATCGACAGTGCGCCTCGACTCTCCGGAGCATTACTGGCTGATGGAATGGAGCGACGCGTATGAGGGTTTCTTCCCGAAAGATGTTGAGTTGAAGATGAATAAGCGTTATGCTTATCCGGCTTTGGCGGAGTATGCCGACAATATCTTCCTGCTTCTTACGGAGTCGGGAATCACGGCGCAGGATGCGGCGACGAGTATGTATTATGCCGGCACCCAATACTATGATACTCAGAGTGAGGTGGCCAAGCAAGGGCCGGTGTTCGAGCTTCGTCCTGACGGGCAGGAGAATGGCGGATGGCAGACTGCTATCGTCGGCACGCTTGCCGATGTCGTGGAGTCGACGCTCGTGACCGATAACTCAGCCGATTGCGTGCTGGCGGATGTGTCGTGGGTTGAGCCTGGCGTGGCTTCGTGGGTGTATTGGGCTTATAATCATGGCTCGAACGACTACGATATCATCAAGAAATATGTGGATATGGCCGCAGAGCTGAAGTTGCCTTACGTGCTAATCGATGCCGAATGGGATGAGATGAAAAACGGCAAGACAGTGGAAGATGCAGTAGCCTACGCTGTGGAGCGCGGCGTGAAACCAATGATCTGGTACAACTCGTCGGTGGGATGGGTAGATGGCGCTCCCGGGCCGAAGTATCGTCTCAACAAGCCGGAAGATCTTGAGAGAGAGTTCGCGTGGTGTGAGAAGATAGGCGTGAAGGGTGTGAAGATCGATTTCTTTTCCGGCGACACCAATCGGAATCTGAAGTTCCAGAAAGAGCTTTTGGAGGCCGCGGCGCGTCATCATCTACTGGTGAATTTCCATGGCGCGACGCTTCCGCGAGGGTGGCAGAGAACGTATCCGAATTTCGTCACAAACGAGGGCGTTTACGGCGAGGAGTGGTATAACAACGTGCCGACTTTTACCGACAAGGCGGCTGCTCACAACGCCACTTTGCCATTTACGCGCAATGTGGTGGCTTCGATGGACTATACCCCCTGTGCATTTACCGATTCGCAGCATCCTCATATCACCACCGACGCTCACGAGCTGGCGCTCACTGCGATGTATGAATCAGGAATACAGCATCTTGCCGACCGACCTGAGAGTTTTCTTTCGCAACCGCAGAAGGTGAAGGATTATCTCACGAATCTCCCTACCGTCTGGGATGAGACGCTGCTACTTGGCGGCTATCCGGGAGAGTATGTGGTGATGGCACGTCGGGCTGGGGAGAAATGGTATGTTTCGGCGATCAATGGCAGCGATGAGCCGCGCAAGGGTGTGAAAATCGATGCTTCGCGCCTCGGGCTTGGCTCTGGGCTCGGCTCCGGGCTTGGCTCCGGGCTTGGCTCCAGAGTGCCTTTGGCTATCACGGCTTTTGAGGATGATCCGGCCGGCGGCGGCAAGAGCTGGAAGATCTCGCAGCTGCGCTCGCTGCCCTCGCAGATTGATTTGCTGCCGCGAGGCGGGGCTGTTTTTGTGGTGGAGTGTCAAAATGACAATTTGGCAAATTGACAATCTGTCAAATTGACAAAATGACAATTTGACTAAAATTTAATTTATGAGAAAATACATATTTTCATTTCTGGTTCTCGTAGTAGGCTTCCTCCCGGCTTTCGGGGGGAAGTCTCCATTGCAGCTATGGTATGATAGGCCGGCTGAGAAATGGGTGGAGGCTTTGCCTGTGGGCAATTCGCGTATGGGCGCGATGATCTTCGGGTCGCCCGATCAGGAGCGCATCCAGCTCAATGAGGAGACATTCTGGGCCGGCGGACCCTACAATAACAATAACCCGGAGGGCTTGGCGCATCTCGACGATATCCGGCGGCTTATCTTCGAGGGGAAGGAGAAACAGGCCGAGGAGCTGATTCAGCGCTATTACATGACGCCGCATCATGGTATGCCGTTTCTGACGCTCGGTTCGCTTCTTATCGATTTCTCTTACGCGGGCGTGGGTTCCGGCACGAATGGCGAGGGTTCCGACAATGGAGCTGTGACGGGTTATTCGCGCAGTTTGAACATCTCAGACGCGGTGGCCAACGTAAGCTATAAGGTTGGAGGTGTGAAGTATACGCGCAGTACTATCGCTTCGCTGCCCGATGGCGTGATTGCTACGGAGATTGTGGCTGATAAGGGTAAGCCGCTCAGTTTTACGATGAAGTATGCCTTACCGGGGCAGGGCTCGGTGAGCGTGAGCGGCAACGAGATGATGGCGACGGTGCCAGGGCGTGACCATGAGGGTATCAAATCGGCTTTGACGGCGAAGTGCGGCGTGAAAGTCGTGACCGACGGCAATGTGGGCGGTACTGCTACCGAGATGAGCGTAACCGACGCTTCTCGTGCTGTGATTTACATCGCGGCGGCCACCAATTTCGTGAAATACAACGACGTGAGCGGTGACGCGCTGAAGAAGGTGCAGGATATGCTTGCGGCTGCCACAGCCAAGAGCTATAGCAAATTGCTTGCAGAACACACCGCCGCCTATCACAAACAGTTTAATCGGGTGTCGCTTTCGATAGGCTCAGCTGGGAAGAGCTCAGCGACTAAGGGTTCTGCTGGGATGGACTCGGCTCAGAAGGGTTCTGCTGGGATGGACTCGGCTCAGAAGGGTTCTGCTGGCAAGGACTCGGCTCAGAAGGGTTCTGCTGGCAAGGGATTGGCTCAGAAGGGCTCGGCTCCGGTAGCTACTGATAAGCGCGTGGCGGAGTTTAAGAACGATTACGACCCTTCGCTCATCGAATTGCTCTTCCAGTATGGGCGCTATCTGCTCATCTGCTCCTCGCAGCCGGGGGGACAGGCCGCCAATCTGCAGGGCATCTGGAACGACTCCAACACGCCGCCGTGGGATAGCAAATACACTATCAACATCAACGCCGAGATGAATTACTGGCCGGCTGAGGTGACGAATCTCGCGGAGTGTCATGAGCCTCTCTTCACCCTCGTGGAGGATCTTTCGCATACGGGGGCTGAGACAGCGAAGACGCTTTATGGAGCCGACGGCTGGGTGGCGCATCACAACACCGATATCTGGCGCAGCTGCGGACCTGTGGATGCGGCGCGCTACGGCATGTGGCCCAACGGCGGCGCGTGGCTCGCGACCCATCTCTGGGATCATTACCTCTTCACCGAAGATAAGGAATTTCTCAAGAAGTATTACCCTGCTATCAAGGGTACGGCCGATTTCTTCCTCACCGCTATGGTGGAAGATCCGGCGACGGGTGTGCTCGTGACGACCCCTTCGATGTCGCCCGAGCATGGCTACGGCGAATCGTGGATCACGGCAGGGTGCACGATGGATAATCAGATAGCCTTCGACGCTTTCATGAACACGCTCAAGGCGGGTGAATTGCTCGGCGAAGATCCGGCTTATCTGGAGCGTTTGCGCTACGCACTCTCGCGCATCGACCCCATGCGAATCGGCAAGTATGGTCAGCTTCAGGAGTGGCGAGTGGATGCCGATAATCCGAACGACCAGCACCGTCATATCTCTCATCTTTACGGTCTTTATCCTTCGGCTCAGATCTCGCCTTACACCACTCCCGATCTCTTCGAGGCTTCGGGCGTGACGCTCAATCATCGCGGCGATATGGCCACGGGCTGGAGCATCGGTTGGAAGCTCAATCTCTGGGCGCGTATGCTCGACGGCGACCATGCCGACAAGATTCTGCGCAATTTCATCACGTTGCTCCCGGCGAGCACGCCCGTAGATTACAGCGGCGGTGGTGAGGGCCGACTTTATCCGAATCTCTTCGACGCGCATCCGCCGTTCCAGATCGATGGCAACTTCGGTTTTACGGCCGGTGTGGCCGAGATGCTTTTGCAGAGCCATGACGGGGCCGTGCAGTTGCTCCCGGCTTTACCTACGGCATGGAGCGAGGGTGAAGTGACGGGGCTGAGGGCACGTGGTGGCTTCGAGGTGTCGATGAAATGGAAAGACCATCGGCTCGTGAACGCGGAGATAACTTCGCTCAAAGGGAATACACTTAAGCTGCGTTCGTATACGCCGCTCAGTGCCAAGGGTTTGAAGAGCCTTGGAGAGACGAAATTGCCTTCCGGCAGAGTGGTGTATTTGTATGAGTTGAATACCAGCCCGAATAAGATTTATAAGATAAATTCATGATTTGGGGTGGCTGAAGCCACCTCACCGAACCAGGACCTGGTAGGGATTATTAACCTGACAAATATTGAAGATTATGAGATATAGAAATATTTTTATTGGCGCGATGCTGGGCTTGGCTGCTATGCCGGCTGCGGGACAGAGCGTGCTTTATCCAAATGAATTTCCATTGGCGGATGTGAAGCTGCTCGACAGCCCTTTCCGTCATGCTATGGATTTGAACACGAAGGTGTTGCTTGAATATGACGTGGATCGTCTGCTCGCGCCTTATATGAAGGCGGCAGGACTCGAACCGAAAGGGGAGAGCTTCTCCAACTGGGATGGGCTCGACGGCCATGTAGGGGGCCACTATCTCTCCGCTTTGGCGATAGATTATGCCGCCACGGGGAATCGGGAGATCAAGGACCGACTCGATTACATGCTCTCGCAGCTCGCTCTCTGTGCGGCAGCCCGTAAGGATGGCTATCTCGGCGGCGTGCCCAACGGCGATATCCTCTGGGAGGAGATCCGCAAGGGTAACGTGCAGAAAATCTGGGAGTGGTGGGTGCCTTGGTATAACGTCCACAAGATGTATGCGGGCCTGCGCGACGCTTACGTCTACACCGGTTCGGTGCCCGCTCTCAATATGTTTATCGACTTCTGCGATTGGGGAGCCGACCTCGTTTCGGGTCTCTCCGACCAGCAGATGCAGCAGATGCTCGGCAACGAGTTCGGCGGCATCAACGAGATCTATGCCGACGCTTATGCCCTCACTGGCGACAAGAAATATCTTGACGTAGCGAAGAAATTCACTCACCACGACCTCTACGACGGCCTCCACGACGGGGTCGACAACCTCGACAATCGCCACGCCAACACACAGGTGCCGAAGGTGATCGGTTTTCAGCGCGTAGGTGAGGTGGGTGCCGATCCGGAATATACCGCAACGGCCGATTTCTTCTGGGATACGGTGGTAAACAACCGTTCGCTCTCAATCGGCGGCAACAGTCGCCGCGAGCATTTCGCGTCGGCATCCGACGCCAAGAGTTATGTCGACGACCGCGAAGGGCCGGAATCGTGCAACACCAACAATATGCTGAAGCTCACCGAGGGTCTTTTCCGTCAGAACCCCGACAGCCGTTACGCCGATTTCTACGAGCGCGCTCTCTACAACCATATCCTCTCGACCCAGCATCCCGAGCATGGCGGTTACGTCTACTTCACTTCGGCTCGTCCGGGGCACTACCGCGTCTATTCACAGCCTAACAGCGCGATGTGGTGTTGCGTGGGCACGGGCATGGAGAACCACGGTAAGTATGGCCAGTTTATCTATACACATTCGGGCGATACGCTGCGCGTGAATCTCTTCATTCCGTCGGAGCTTTCGTGGAAAGAGAAGGGTGTGACGCTGCGCCAGGAGAACAACTTCCCTCAGCAGGAGGCGACGGCTTTCGTAGTGTCTACGGCTGAGCCTTCGACGTTCACTTTGAGTCTGCGTAAGCCGGCTTGGAGCGACAAGGTAGGTGTGAGCGTCAATGGTAAACCGGTCAAGGCTGTGGCCGGCAAGGATGGCTATATCGCGCTCAACCGCGAATGGCGCGACGGCGACCGCGTGGAGATGCAGCTTCCGATGCATGTGGAGCTTGAGGAGCTCAACTATCTGCCTCAGTATGTGAGCATTCTTCGGGGCCCGATCGTGATGGCTGCTCGTTACGACAATTCGGCCGGGTTGCCCGGCATCATCGCCAACGACCACCGTTGGGCCCACATAGCCCATGGCAAGTTGGTGTCGGTGTTCGACACTCCGATTCTGATCGGCGACCGTAAAACTCTGCTCAAGAAGCTCAACGCCATGAAGCCAGTGGAGGGTAAGGAGATGGTGTTCACCGTGCCCGGACTCGTTGAGGGTGAGGAGTCTATCAAATTGGAGCCGTTTGCCAACATTCACGACTCGCGCTACATGCTTTACTGGCTTTCGATGACTCCGAAGGAGTGGACGGCTTATCAGACTACGGCCCGTAAGGATGAGGAGCAGCGTCTCGCGCTCGATGCGCGCACTGTGGACGCTGTGAACACCGGTGAGCAGCAGCCGGAGGTAGACCACGGCATGAAGAACCGCAACTCGCAGAGCGGCAACTTCAACGGGGAGCCGTGGCGCGATGCTTCGAACGGCGGCTTCCTCGCTTACGATCTTTCGACAGCGGGCGATGACAATCTGATTTTGCGCGTGCGCTACTGGGGCAATGAGACAGGGGGCAAGAAGTTTAATATCCTCATTGATGATGCTCAGTTTGCGAGTGTTGACAATGCCGGGAAATGGAACCGCAACGAGTTTGTAGAGGAGGAGTATGCAATACCGGCTTCGCTTCTGACAGGTAAGAAGACAGTGAATGTGAAATTCGCGCCTGAAGGAGGCAATTCAACGGGCGGCATCTATCATATCCGTCTTCTCAAGCCTTGAGACTAACAGCTTGAAATTTTGTAAGTCATTTTGAAATAATTTGAACAATGAAATTCGTAGATAAGAAATTGATGACAATCCTTTTGTCGTCGGCCGCTTTGACAAGTGTGGCCCAGATGCCGATCGTTCAGACCAAGTATACTGCCGATCCGGCTCCGATAGTGCGCAACGACACAGTGTATCTCTACACTTCGCATGATGAGGATAACGCCGAGGGTTTCCTTATGAAAAACTGGCTTCTCTACACCACTACCGATATGAAGAACTGGCAAGACCGTGGAATCGTGGCCTCGCTTGAAGATTTCAAATGGTTTGACGGCAAGAACGGCGCGTGGGCTATCCAGGTGGTGGAGCGCAATGGGAAGTGGTATATGTATTGTCCGATTCATGGCCACGGCATAGGAGTGCTTGTGTCGGATTCTCCCTACGGACCCTTTACCGATCCTATCGGCAAACCGCTCGTATGGCAGAGGGAGCACTGGTATGATATCGACCCTACGGTTTTCATCGACGATGATGGCCAGGCATATATGTATTGGGGAAATCCCAATCTCTATATGGTGAAGCTCAACGAGGATATGATTTCATATTCGGGTGATATAGTTGAGCATCCGAAGATTACCGACTATCAGGAGGGCCCATGGTTTTACCGCCGAGGCGACAAGTATTACTTGGCGTTTGCGTCGACCTGTTGCCCCGAGGGCATAGGGTATGCCATGAGCGACACACCGGTGGGACCGTGGAAATACATGGGTCCGATTATGGATCACACCGATCGCACCCGTGGCAATCATCCTGGCATCATGGACTACAAGGGAAAGAGCTATCTCTTCGGCCAAAACTCGGAGTTGCTGAAGCTTGAGCAACCGGAATACCTTGAACGCCGTTCGGTGAGCGTGGCTGAGATGCATTATAATCCTGACGGCACGATTCAGGAAGTGCCTTACTGGTTTGACAATGTGGTGGAGCAGGTTGAGCCTTTCAACCCCTATCGCACGGTAGAGGCGGAGACGATGTCGTGGGGCTACGGAATGCGCACCACGCCACGCAATCCGTGGAGCAAGGAGCGCTGGAATCAGCTTGTGACGGCTATCGACGAGGGAGAGTATATCAAAGTGAGCGGAGTGGATTTCGGTGACGGTCCGAAAGAGTTTACCGTTACGGCTCAATGCCCGCTCTACGGAGGCACCATGGAGATACGCACAGATGATGTCGACGGCCCCAAGATGGGAGAGGTAAGAATTTCAGGCACAAAGAATAAGCTTGAGAAGTTTACGGTTCCTGTAAAGAAGGTAAAAGGGGTACACGATCTCTACTTCGTATTCAAAGGTTCGAAGGAGCAGAAGCGCAACCTCTTCAATCTCGATTCCTGGGAATTCAAAAAATAACAAATACCGATACACGTAAAAAAAGAGGGGGCCGCTCTGAGCAGCCCCCTCTTTTTTAGGGTATTTTTTCGCGCTATGGGCGAGGGTTATTTTACGATTACTTTGACAGTGCGGCGGGCGGCTTTCACTACGTAGATGCCTGCGGCAGCGGGGATTGTGACATCACCTTCAGCAGCGGCTTTGTAGATGGTGAGGCCGGCGGCATTGGTCACTGTGAGCTGTTCGCCTGCAAGACCCTTGACGATAATCTCACCCTTGCCGGCGAACACCTTCAGGGCAGAGGCTACAAGATCGTTGACGCCGGTCTGGATGAAGTTGACCTCGGCAGTTTCCGATGGAGCCGATTCACCGCGGTTGAAGACGCAAGCTACGTTGTAGCGGAAGGTGGCGTCGGCGTCAACCTCGGGGATGTGAGCGAAGGTGGTGTCGGTGATGAGAGCGTCGTTGATGCGCTTGCCGTTGCAGTAGACGTTGTAGCCCATGATCTCGAGGTCGGTCACAGCGTCGTGCGACGTGATCATACGGAAGTCGTCGAGAAGGAAGGCGTAACGGTCTTCAGAGATGCAACGCACGGCGAAGTAGGTTGTGCCTTCGGGGAGATCGAAGGAGAATGCAGTCCATTCTCCGGCCACATCCTGCTGCGAGATAAGCGTGAAGTCGCTGATCTCCTTGCCGGTAGTGGAGTAGAGCACCTGGAATGTATCGTCACCGTAGGTGTTGATCGACTTCGCGTAGAACGAGATAGTCTGAGCGCAGCCTGCGAGCAGGGGCGATACGAGCCAGTCGTCGTTATACTGTCCGTTGTCGGGCTTCGAAGCGAGCGAGAGGAACATCTGGTGGCCGCTGTGGCAAGCGAATACATTGTCTTCCTGCAGGTAGCTGTTGTATACCACGAATGCCATCGGTTCGCCTACACCGGGATAATCGAATGTGCTGGTGTAAGTGGGGAGGCCGTCGACGTCGTACATTGTCCATTCGCCGATGTTGTCGTCGGCGATGACGCTGGTAGGCAGACCGGTAGAGAAGGGAGTGTAGCTCTCGAGATCGTCGACAGAGGGGGTGAGGGCCATCTTGTTGAGGTCGGGCTCATCCCAAGAGAGAATCACTTCGTTGTCGTTCTGGGCAGCGTTGAGGTGCTCAGGAGCGGGGAGCGAAGGCGCGTTGAATTTCACCACTACCTCGTCGGTGGCGTTATCGGCCAGCATCTCGTCGAGGCTGTAGCGGATTACGGCCTGGAATACAGGAGCTTCGGGAGCCACTACGGGGAGAGTGACGTCGAACGAAACGCTCTTGATTGCTTCCGGCTCCATGGGTTCGCCCTCTACGGTGGCTACTACTTCGCCATCGCAGAGAAGATCGATGCTGTAGGCCTCGGCGGCCTGTTTGCCGGCATTCTCATAGCTCATGGTGACGTTGAAAGGCTCGTTGGCCTCGGCACTTTCAGGAGCGGCGATCGATACGACAGCGAGGTTATTGTCTACGTTGTTGGTGAGACGCACGTTGTCGATAGCGATGAGGGTGAAATCTACCACGTCGGCGAGGAACTGGATGCAAACCGTCTGACCCTGGAAAGCGGAGAGATCGAAGCATTTGCGCTTCCATTCGAAATCGCTCTCGCCGAAGGTGACGGCGCCAACTTCTGTCCATGTCTCGCCGTTGTTGACGGAGATTACGAGGCTGTTGTCGGTGTCGGTGTAATCGAAGAGATAGAACGAGAGCATCGGGCTTTCGAGACCGGAGAGGTCGAAGAGGCTTGAGACGAGAGCCGCAGAGTTGTCGATGTCAAGGTAAGCGTTGTAGGCAACGGCTACAGAGCCGCCGTCGTAAGTGTCGAAGGGCATCTCAGAAGGGGTGTAGATATCCCATGAGCAGAAGGTGTAGGGAGATGCGTCGGCACCCCACTCATAGTCGGTGGCACGTCCGCCAAACGATTCTTTGGCCGGAGTAGCCTCGGGACGTCCGAGAGGATAGATGTTGGAGATGGCTCCGTCGCTTATGCCGCCGATAGCCTCGGCTTCGATCACGTAGTTGACGAATACCTGATCGTCGGTGGTCTCTACAACCTGCTCAGTGAAAGTGGTTTCGGTGAGACCGGTGGCCACAGTCTTGAAGGTTGAGCCGTTGACGGTGCGCTTCACGGTGTAGGTGATGGCGGTGTCGCCGAGCGGGTGGCCGTCGATATCCTCAACGGGAGCCTCCCAGGTGACTACAGCCTCGCCGGTGTTGCTGCCGTAGTGGATCTTCACATTTTCGGGAGCGGCGGGATCGGTGAGGCCGACGTAAGCGGAGACAACCGATTCGAAACCACGGCCGTAGGAGTTGTAAGCCACGACGGTGTAGGTGTTGACGCCGTTAAGGGGCTCAAGATCGGTGAATGAGAGAGCCTCGCCGGGGATTGTGGCGCCGACACGACCGATTTCATTGCCATCGCGCTCTACGGCAACGTGGGAGAGCTCCGTGAGGGGATCGCCAAACATGTCTGTGGCCGGAGCGTTGAAAGTGAGCTCGGCGGAGAGACGGCCGGAAGGATCGGGAGTGACCTTGAGATCGCTCACCTTGCCTGGAGCGAGTGTGGAGACACCCTTGGAGATGGTGACGTTGTCGAGGTAGAGAATGTTCTGGTTGGCCTTGCTGATAGCGTGGAAGGCTACATAATAGATGCCATCCTCTTCGGGCATGAAGGTGGCCTCGTAGGTTTCGTATACTTCGCCTACGATCTCAGTGGCGGGCATGATCACCACACCCTCTCGGAGCGATTCGATGTCGTTGCCTTTTGCCACTACTACCTCTATCTTTTCGGTGTAGTAGTCGGCAGTGCCTCGGAGGTCGCAACCGATTGTGTAGATGTTGCCCTTCTGGAGCTTCGCGGGATGAAGCACGGCATAATCGTCGTGGCCGCCGGAGAAGCAGTAGTTGATCATCAGTCGACCCTCGCCGAAGAACTGATAGCTCCATGTGCGGCTGTCGTCGTTGGCATTTACGATCGTGAAGAGGTCGATGCTGTCGGCCTGCTCAAAATCTTGAGCGTAGGGGAGGGGGAGATAGCCAGAGACGTAGTTGTTTGACTTGGCTTCGGCCGACTCCGTATCGCCGTTGACGGCAACGACTCCGAACTGCCACATCGTGAGCTCTTCGGTGACGGGAGCCTCGCAGGTGTAGAGCGGGTCGGTAAGGTTCTCGGCCACAACTTCGCCTGAGGGGTAAGCCACTACTTTATAGGAGGCCACAGCGTCGTTTTTGAGGCTGACGGGGGTCCAGGTGAGTGTGAGATGACCATCCTCGTTGAGGAGGGCGACGTTTGAGGGAGTGGCTGGACGCTCGAAGCCTACCCAAGCTGTGAGAGCGGCAATTTCGCCTTCACCCTCGGCATTGGCAGCCTTCACGGAGAAGGTGTATTGGCCGGAAGCGGGGAGAGTGAACTCGCAGGTAACGTCCTGACCGGGAGCGGCTTCGCCTGTCTGCTGCACCTCGCCGTTGAGCATCACGGTGTAGTTGAGGGAGCCGGAGAGCTCCTGACCGTTGATAGCGACGGCGGGGAGGAGGAAGGAGAATGTGCCGGAGAGCTCGGAGGGGTTGAAGTTGGCTTCGAGCTGAGCGGGAGCGGCGGGAGCTGCCTCGGGAGCGATTGCCTCGGGCACGAAGAGACTGAGAATCTGAGCGTTCTCAGGGATTTCGTAGAGGAAAGTGGGCTCGGCCGTGGCAAGGTTGAGCTCGTAAAGATCGGATGAATAGCCGGGGTAGTGGATGTAGAGGCAACGGCCCGATTCGGGATCGATAGTGGCCGACGTCATCTTCGCGCTCGGGAGGCCGGTCTGGCCGATGAGGGTGAAGACGCCAGTAGTTTTGTCGAATTTACCCATTTCGCCGGTCTTCTTGATGCCGTAGAGGTCGCCTTGCGCGCTACACATGAGGGCCGACCAGTCGTCGGTGCCGAGTGGATTGATCTGCGTGTAGGCGTAAGTGTCCATATCCATCACGGAGAGGGCGTAAGCGCCGCTGTAGTCGTCTTTTGTGATGGCGTAGGCTCGACGGCTCACGGGGTCGAAGGTCATGGCGCGAGCGTTGAAGTTGTAGTTGCCGTAGACTCTGCTCTCCGACCAATCACGGGTGTCGAAGATGTTGTAGTACATGTCGTAGACCCACGTGCCGTAGAGCACGGGTTCGGTGGCGAAGTACTTGTTGCCGGCATAGACCTGTCCGTAGGAGGTAAGCATGTTTTTCATGGAGGCTTACCTGATTGAGAGCGTCGGAGCCGATTTCGTAGATACCCACGAGGCCGACACCGGTTTCGTTCCATGAATCGGCGTAGCACACGCAGCCCATGAGATTGGAGATGCCTTCGGCGCCTACTCGGGCCGGGGCTTTGTGGGGTTTGGCAGCTTTTGTCTTCGCAATTTTTGCTGTGTCCCATTTCAAGTCGCCTTTGTTGGCGTGCTGGAAACCGGGATTCGGCTGCACTTTACCGAGGGCAGTAATTGCCCTTTTCTCGCGCGAGTTTGCTGTGTGCATCGGGGTAGCAGCCTGGGCTACACCTGTTGCCAGCAACGCGGAAGCAAGCGTAAGAATCGTTGATTTCATTAGCTGTTTGGTTAATTTAACATATGGTTCGATTACACGGATTTTGTGAAAAATCCGTTGACCGTGCAAAGATAAACAAAATTTTTGGAAATCCTCGCATCATGACAAGTAAAACTTGCGTTTCTTTACGAGTAGATTGTGGCTACGATGGTGCGCGCGCCGCCGTAGTCGCGAAATTCGCAGAGATAGATGCCTTGCCATGTGCCGAGGTTGAGGCGACCTGCGGTGATGGGGATTGTGAGCGAAACGCCTGTCAGCGTAGACTTTGCGTGAGCGGGCATATCGTCGCTTCCTTCCATCGTGTGGTCGTAATACGGTTGGTTTTCGGGCACTATATGGTCGAGAATCTTCGCCATGTCGGTGCGCACGTCGGGGTCGGCGTTCTCGTTGATAGAGAGGCCGCAGGAGGTGTGTTTCACGAAGAGATTGAGGAGGCCTTTGGCAGGGAGTTGGGCAGGGAGATTACGAAGAATCTCACCAGTCACAAGGTGGCAACCGCGACGCTTGGCGGCGAGCCGGAATTCAAATTGATCTATCATATACTATTGATTTTCATTAAATATCAGGTTTCAGCGACGAGCCAGTGTGGATATACCGGCCGTCGGAGGCGAGATAAAAGGGATTGTGCGATTGGCCACTCACTGAGAGGGAGTAGATGAGCATCCCTTCTGAACGGGCGTGATCGATCAAAGCTTGCACTTTCTGATCTATAGGTCGCCAAAGGAAATCGGAAATCACCAGCAGGTCGGCACCCTTCAATCGCTCGGCAAAGCGGCGGTAAACTGACGATTCAGGCAACCGCTTGAAGAGAAAATTGAAGAGCTTATTCTCATCGTTGCCTCCGGAATACGACCGCGACAGAAACCGAAGAAACGCCTGTTTCTGAAGCCGATAGTCTTTCAAGACGAAGAATGAAAGGGTATGTGAATAGTTGACTATCAGCAGGGTGCGGTTTTCACGTCGGGCCACCAACGCGATAGTCATGGCTAATGTCTTGGCAAGGGCCTCACGCTCACCCTCCATCGAACCACTCGTGTCGATGCAGATATAAATCGGACCTTTCGGCTCCTTGGCTTCTCTCACCGAATGAGAGGCCGAAGAGAAAAGCTGAAGCCGCTTCTGAGCATAGCGGTGAAAGAATACCCCCTCCGTCTCTGCCGAGGATAACAGCACCAATTCCGAGGGCAGCAGACTGTTGAGGTCAGTTCCTACGGTGATGCCGGTGATGTCGCTGCGCCGTGTGTTGTGAAATCGGCCGATGTTTTCGTCGGCTCCCGTGCCGCAACGTCCAATCAGTTTGGCCAGTTCGATCATATCCTGATCCACACGCTCCATAAACCGCATCTCCGCTTCATCCATATCGGATCCCGCATTATCTTTGTCGGCTGCTTCGACACTATCCATCAAGGGTTTAAGAGTCGACGGCAATCCTTCACCCTCTTCGATATTGGCCGAAGTCATATCCTTAATTCCGAAACCGAATTCGGGTTCATCATCTTCCGGTTTCTTCAGAGCGTCGATCTCAATCTCATCCCCTTTGGGGTTGGCTCTACGGCGACCACGTGCCTGGAGGGCCTCGATTTTGGCTTGTTGCTCCTGCTCGGTGAGCGGCAGGATATTGTCGGCCAACCAGCCATTGAGGAATGTCTCCCGCTTGTCGGTGCGACGGCGGTTGTCTTGCCAGTCTTCGCCGGTCAAGCCGTCGATAAAGTCGCTTACAGCCGCCGATGAATAGTCGCGCCAGAAAGGATGGTCGTCCATGACGGTGTAAAATCTTACGTCGCACGCAATCTCGCGGATCAGGCCGTATTCGGGCGACGAGGGGCTGCGTAGGGCGCCCACACCCGATGTATCTCCCTCACTGATAAGGGAGATTACCTTTTTGAGATATGCCTCATGCGCCTTTTTCATAGCGAGTTGCTATCGGTTGAATCGCTGCCTGTAGATGGCCACAATCGCCTGAATCACTTTCGGCATACTCGACGCCGTGAGGAAGAGATTCCGGTTCATAGCATCGTAAAGCGAGGCAGACGCACGGTCGAGCGCATCGTTTAGCGACCCTGCCGAAAGAACTTCCTGAGCAGGGCGGTTATCCCCCTCTTCGCGCAGAGTATACTCGAAATTATTTATGGTGACCACCCCATCTTTCACGAAACGCAACACGTATTCTCCCTGGGTGCGTATCACGAGCTGTCCGTCGGCTCTCTCCGAAGCCATGAAGTGTCGATTAGGGGAGGCTTTTATCTTTTGATAGTCGGCAATAGTCAGTTTCAACGGACTCCCCTCGCAATCAATGATATAGCTGCCATCGGATTTCGATATTCTCCGTGAGGGTGTTGCTTGATGTGAGGCGTGGCGGGACAGCACCTCAGAGAAAAGTGTCGAAACGATTGTTTCGGCCACCAATTGGCGTATCTCCTGCACCTTGCTATCCTCATTCCAAAGCATATGCGTCAGCAAAGCCATATCGCTGTAATCCACGCTGTCGCGTCCGTTGAGATAGGCCGATGTGCGCAAAATGCCGACGGCCTTCTTCCAGCGGCGATCAGAAATGTAGTACGTTCGATTTTCCTCCTTTATTCCGCCGGTGACGGGGTCTTTCGCATTAAGCCGTTCGTTTAATCGCTCACGCAACTTGAAGATACACTCTAAAATACCCTCTGGCAGAGCCACTCTTTCGCGCTCTTTCAGATAGGTTTGATACTCCTCGTCGGCAAAACCGTCTGCACTGATGGGTTCGCCATGTGAGTTGGTGTCGCCTGAAATTAGGCGGAAGAAATTGTCGCGGCTCACAATCGGCTCTACCATGTAGCGAATCAGGAAGCGGTCCCAGAGCGCTTCAAGTCCTTCATCTTCAGCTGGCAATTCGTTTGAGGCCGCAATCACACCCTTGAGCGGCAACTGCATTTCGATGTTGCCGTTCAGGTATACTTTCTCGTTGAGCACTGTCAAGAGGGCGTTCTGTATAGCGGGTCCCGCTTTCCAAATTTCATCGAGAAAAACGACGTCGGCCTCCGGAAGGTAGCCACGCGTTACGCGCTCGTAGCTCTCCTCATCTTTCAGCTTCGAGATACTAACGGGGCCGAAAATCTCGTCGGGCGTTGAGAAACGCGACATAAGATACTCAAACACATTGGCATTGTGGAAGGCCGACTTCAACCGGCGGCCAATCATCGACTTGCCCACGCCCGGCATACCCAACAGGAAGACGCTCTCACCGCTGAGAGCAGCCAAGAGTGAGAGGGCGAGTGGTTCGTCGCGTTCATATACGCCACGTCTCATTGCGGCCAACACTGCGGCCACTTTCTCCCGGCGTCGGTTGGGATGCAAATTTTCTGTCGTCGTTTTCATATCGCAAAATTAGCATTTTCCCGGCACACCTCCAACTATCGGATGCTGACGGATTGGCTTTTGGGAGTAAAATTTTTTTATGTGGAGAATTGTCACTAAATTTGCAGATGATATCAATGGCTATTGCTGAGAATTTGAATGTAAACAGAGACTCTAACTCTAACGCCTACTGTAAAATTTGCTTTCAATAGTCATAAAAAGTTTAAGATTAGGAGTTTACGCTATGTTCTATAAGCAGATAGAGAGAAAAAGAGATGAATGGCTTAAATCGCCAGAATGTGTTGTATCCGATCTTATAGCGTATATAGAACGTCAGCACAAGATGCGGGATGCTCAAATTGAATCTATCAAAACTTATCTTTATCTGAAAATAGAATGTAAGAATCGACCACTATGGGAACTCTTCTCAACTGGAAAATTCAATATTACGAATGTCGATAACCTGGAAGTGAACCGAAAGACACGGGAGGTTCTGGAAACTAATCCTGCGGCTTTGGCATTATGGGAATATGCTTCCATACCTGATGAAAATGGTAATGTCAACTCTCCAAAGATTATTTCGGCTATAAAGAAAGCTCCAGATTCGATTGATTATGTCAGTGTTATCAAGGAGATGTTTTTCAATGTGACCTATCCGGATTATCTTTTCAGCATACCGATGGGAGCTGGCAAGACCTATCTTATGGCCGCTTTGATTTATTTGAATCTATATTTTGCCCTTTCCGAACCTGACAATCCTCTATTTGCCCATAATTTCATTTTATTTGTTCCCTCGGGATTGAAATCTTCAATTATTCCCAGTCTTAGGGACATTCAGAACTTTGATCCACTTTGGATTCTACCTGATCCCGTTGCTACGCAATTGAAAAGCATCATCCAGTATGAATGGCTACAGGAATCATCAGCGGCATCTAAAAGCAACACGGTAAAGAATCCGAATGCTCGCAAAATAGGGATGCATATAGCTACCCCAAATTTAATGGGGCTTGTTGCCGTGACCAATGCCGAGAAGGTTATCCTCGATAGAGTAGACAAGGAATTCAATGGTGATGAAACTGTATGGAAAAGTCTTTCTGACGAGGAGAGAAGGGAATACTTGGCAACGAAAGAGGCCAATGAACTTCGTGATCAGATCGGCCGTATACCAGGACTATGTATTCTTATTGATGAAGTGCATCATGCCAGCGATGACCAAAAGCTGCGTAAGGTGGTGAATAAGTGGATGCAACAAAGCAATCTGAATTCTGTGCTCGGCTTCTCTGGCACACCCAATATGGATCCTCCCGCGAAAATCAAAGTCAATGAAGAGCTCTTGATTAAATGCACACAGTATGCCAACGTAGTGACTTATTATCCTCTTATTAAAGGTATTGGAAACTTCTTAAAGATTCCTACAGTGCGCTATGCAAATCTTGACTCTACAGAGATTATCAGTCACGGTGTCAGAGAGTTTTTTGAACAATACAGCGACACGGTTTATGCCGGAGGTGCATGTGCAAAAATTGCAATATATGCTCCTTCGATCACTTCATTAGAAGATGAAGTGTATCCCGAAGTTTGCAACATTTGCTACGACTTGGGTCTGAATCCGGTAGAAAGTATCCTAAAGTATCATAAGGGCAACAAGGAACACAAGGCTGATGAGGATGCACAGTTTGAATTTTCCATCTTAGACTCACCACTGTCGAAAAAGAGGATCATTATCTTGGTGGGAATCGGAAGAGAGGGTTGGAACTGTAAAAGTCTTACAGGAGTGATTCTTTCGCAAAAGAACGCTTGTCCGCAGAATATGGTTCTGCAGATTAGCTGTAGATGCTTACGTGAGGTAAATACCGCTAAGCAGGAAACCGCTCTTATCTGGCTCAATAAATTTAACGCTGATAAGCTTAATCAGCAATTACAGGAGCAGCAATATATTACGATAAAGGAATTCGGAGGGAAAAAGCCGGATGAGTCGATTACTGTCCATCGTTATTCACGTATGGATAAGCTCAATCTGCCTCCTATAGATTTCTATCAAATCAAAATCAACTACAATACTGTGGAGAAAGCAAAACTCACCGATATCGAAGGGTATTTAAGGAGCTACAAGCCTTCTTATCTTGATTCTTCCGTAATTTACACCCAGAGTTTTGACCCAACTGATGTTCTCTCCGAAAGTGAAGGACGGTATGGACTTACTGAAGGTGTGACGTTCCGTTCGTGGCTCGATCTGATTGTAAAAGAGGGTTTCGGACTTCTGTCGGTGAGCGTCCTCTCTCAGTACGAAGACCCTCTTCAGGAAATCTTTAAGAAGATTACAGTTTCATCCGGCCATTCGCTCATACTTAATAATAAGATAGACCAAAGTAAAGTAAGAGCTGATATCCGGAATTGTTTTGCGACAATACGTAGATTCAATACTACAGAGGAATTGGTGCCAGAAAAGGCATCTTTGCTTAAGGTGAATGCCCTTACTTCGCCCATAGAAGTTGCTCCAAGCGAGATTTATTCTCCTGATGGACAAAAGGTGGAGGAGATTTTGAATCTTGACCGACACCCTGGCACCCCGTCAATCTCTGAAGCTGAGCTTAAAATGCTTATGGCTATGCGAGAGAGAGGGATTCCTGTAGAGATACCCGATATAAGCACGGCACAAGTGTATGATCGCACGTATCAGTATCTCCCTTACCATCTTGACAGCAAGTTGGAGGATGAATATCTACATGACGTTATCAATCATCTGAAATCTGTTGCAGGGGTAGAGTTTTACTTCAATGGCGACGATACTCTGACGGAGTTTAGAATCCGATGCTACACGAAACGTGGTAAGGCTTGGAAATTAGATGGGTATTATTATCCTGATTTCCTTCTGCTAACTCGCAATTCCGACAACACCATCAACAAAATAGTGATTGTAGAAACCAAAGGCGAAGGATTCGCTGGCAAGTTTGTGCCTCGCAAGCAGTTTGTAGAAGACTTTTTTGTAAAGCTCAACAATGAGAAGTTTGATAAACCTCGATTTGATTTTCTTTACATTGAAGACACTCTGACGAAAGAGGAGCGTCTTAAGAAAACTATCACCCGAATCGATTCTTTCCTTTTAAACTGATCAGATTATGGCAATTAAATACGTCCCATACTTCCCTAACACAGTTTCCGGACAAGCTGTGCTTGATAATTTTGTACGCACCCAACGTATTCTCCGTTATCGCGAAAGCGACAAAGTGACAGAACGTATTCTCAGAGGCATGCCTTTGTATGAAGTCACAGAACAAGAGAGAGTCGGTGAGGAGGAAACCGAGAATATGCTAATTCAAGGTGAATGTATATCCGCCTGTGCTTATCTGAAAGAGAAAGGGATAAAGGTAGATTTGGTATACATCGACCCTCCGTTTGCAAGTGGAGCGGATTACGCCAAGAAGGTTTACATTCGCCGCAATCCTTTGGTGGCCGAGGCTCTTAAGAAAGCTGAACAGGAACTGGATGACGATGAGATGAAGGCGTTTGAAGAAAAGATGTATGGCGACATCTGGGACAAGGAGAAATACCTTAACTGGATGTATGAGAATCTTATGGCCATACGTTCGGTAATGAGCGAAAACGCATCGATTTATGTGCATCTTGACTATCACATCGGCCACTATGTCAAAATACTTCTTGATGAGATTTTTGGCGAAGATAATTTCAGAAATGAAATTATCTGGAAACGTTCAACGGCCCATAGTGATGCTGAATTCTTCGGGAATAATTATGATTGTATATACTTCTATACAAACTCACAGTTTGACTATATATTTAATACAATTTTTCAACCATATGATGAATCATATTTAGCTCGATTTACGCAAGTAGATGAGGATGGGCGAAAATGGGAAAGTGGAAACCTTACAGCAAAGGGCCTTAGTGGAGGTGGGTATGATTATACATATAAGGGTTGTAGATCGCTTTGGCGCATGCCGATAGAAACTATGAAAAAAATGGACGAACTCGGCAGACTCCATTTTACAAAAAAAGGAGGTATAAGATCAAAAGTTTATTTAGATGAATTACCAGGCATGCCTTCTCAGTCATTATGGTTGGATATAAAGCCTATAAACTCACAGGCGAAAGAGAAACAGGGTTACGCTACTCAGAAGCCGGAAGCCCTCCTTGAACGAATTGTGAAGGCAAGTAGTGATGAAGGTTTGGTTGTTGCCGATTTCTTCGGTGGTAGCGGCGTTACGGCAGCTGTTGCGAATAAGCTTGGGCGAAAATTCATACATACCGATATCAATGTCAATAGTATCCAGACAGCTCGCGACCGTTTGAAAGCCAACGGAGCAAGCTTTGCTGTCAAGAAGATTCAAGACGGAGTGACGCTCTATCGTAACCCTGTCCAAACAAAAGATGCAATCACTCGCATCATACCAGGCTTACTTAAAGACTCCTCTATCGGATCCATGTGGATTGGTAAAATATCTGATACCGAACATGGTTCCTCCCCAGTCTTTGTGCCTGATTTGATGGATTCCTCTTCGAGAGTGCTTGATATTGTCACGCTCAATCGAATTATTAATGACGCGATGTCCCAGCTTCCCCCTTCGGTAAAGCGGGTAATCATCTACTATATCGACATTATCGACCGTCAGGAACTTGATGATTTTATCAAAGATAATAACGATACCGTTATCGAGATTGAACTTCGTGATTTTAAAGAATTACTCGACAACGCCGTGCTGCAAGATGAGGCAGACTATACCATTACTGAAGATCCTTCAAAAATGGTTGATACCTACACTGTAACCATCACACGATTCTTTAGTGACAGAGTGGGTCACAAAATCAATGAGTTCAACCAAAAGGGAATGCTAAACTCAAAAAAGAGATTTGAGGCTATTGAGTTGAGTCTTACTGGACTTGAGACAATTGAAATGGTTTCTCTCGATTGCACCAACCAGGAGCCGGATGCACCATGGCATAGTGATTCGGAGATAAAAATCGAAAAAGACAGCACGATTACTGTCAATGGACGCAAAACATCGGATTTCTGGGACGGCACTATACATGCCGATACCAAACCGCTTCGTATGAAAATACGAAATATCTGTGGCGATGAAACCATCATCACTTTGTAAATCATCATTTAATACTGACTGACCATGAGAATTGACAATCGATTTGTTTTGAGAGCTTTGGGTGGCGCGTTGCTTTGGGGCGCGTCGAGCGCTTCGGCTGTGAGGCCGTGGAGATTGGCGGCCGAGGCTCCGGCGTTTCCGGATGTGCCGCAGGCTCTGGAGGTGGGTTCGCAACCGCTCGAAGGGGCCGACGAGTTTGTCGAGGAGCGTGTGGATCTGGAGATTACCCCGGGGCCGTTCAAGCCCGATTGGGAGTCGATAGAGAGTAATTACCCTGGTTCTCCGCAATGGCTTCGCGATGCGAAGTTCGGAATCTGGGTGCATTTCGGGCCGCAATCGGCTGGCGAGAGCGGCGACTGGTATGCCCGAAACCTCTACAAGCAGGATCATAAGGCTTACGAGAACCATGTGAAGCGTTATGGTCACCCTTCGGAGGTGGGTTACAAGGATGTGCTCCATACGTGGAATCCTGATAAGCTTGATCCGGCTTATCTTACTGATTTATACAAGAGAGCGGGTGCGCGTTTCCTGATGATCCAGGGTGTGCATCATGATAATTACGATCTCTGGGATTCGCAGTATCATCCGTGGAATTCGGTGAATATCGGGCCGAAGCGTGATTTGCTGAGGGAGTGGAGCGTGGCGTGCCGCGAGAATGATATGCGCTACGGCGTGACGTTTCACCACGAGTATACTTGGTGGTGGTGGCAGACGGCTTTCGGTGCCGACAAAGTGGGCGAGAAGGCCGGCGTGGCGTATGACGGGCATCTCACCCTGGAAGATGGCAAAGGGAAATGGTGGGAAGGTTACGATCCGCGCTTGCTGTATGGCATAGATCTGCGTGAATATGAGACGGTTGACGAGAATGCACATTCGCCGTGGTCGCCTCCGAAACCGGGGATTTTCTCGCGTCATCTCGACTATGCGCGCTGGTATGCGAAGCAGTGGGCGTTGAGGATGATGGATGTGGTGCACAACTACGATCCTGATTTCATTTATACCGACGGCACTGTGGAGGGGCCGTTCACCGGCAACGGTACTGGCACAGGGTATAAATCTAACGCCATGCAGACCGTTATGGCCGATTATTATAACAATACTTTGAAGAATCGTGGCAAGGTTGATACGTTCAGTATCATCAAGTTCCGTCATCCTACCAATGGGGCTGTGAATACGGCGGAGTTTGCGTTTCCCGACAGCATCAATTCTTCGCAGCCGTGGATTCGTGAGGCTCCGGTAGGCGATTGGTTTTATGCGCCGGGGTTTGTGTATGATTCGGGCATGATGATCCGGTTTATTATCGAGTCGGTGGCCCGCGATGGCAATGCGGCTCTCAATATTTGTTTGCGTCCTGATGGATCGATCGATCCCGAGTGCGTGAAGATGCTTGAGGAGGTTGGAGAGTGGATGGCTGTGAATGGCGAGGCCGTATACGGCAGCCAGGCGTGGAATGTGCTTGGTGAGGGTAACACGGATGCCGATGGCAATCTGCGTAAATTGCCAGGGGGCGGACTTGGCCGGGGGCACGCCGATTTCCAGTTCGGTAAGGAGGATTTCCGGTATACTGTCGGAAAAAATGGAGCGTTGTATGCTTTCTGTATGGTGAAACCTGAGGCGGGTGAACGCTTGCTGCTCAAATCTTTAGGCTCTGAGAGCGATCTTCCGATCAAGGATGTGAAGCTTTTGGGGTATAATGGACGGGTTGATTGGAAGCAAGGGAGAGATGGACTGGAGATTGTCTTCCCAGGGCTGCCCGATACGGCTTCTCCGGCGGCTGTTACTTTCCGGCTTGACCCTACAGTAGCGTTGCGATGACTCGGGGATAGTGTTGGTATTCGAGTGCGTGTACTTTAGCTGCCACGTCGGCCGGGGTGTCTTCCGGCTTGACGTCGGTGGCGGCTTGGAAGATTATGTCGCCGCCGTCGCACTCCTCGCTCACATAGTGTACGGTGATGCCAGTTTCGGTTTCGCCGTCTGCCACGACAGCTTCGTGTACTTTGTCGCCATACATACCCTTGCCGCCGTATTTCGGCAGGAGTGAGGGGTGGAGGTTGACGATGCGGTTTGGATAGAGGCGGAGCAGGAAATCGGGAATCATGAGGAGGAAGCCGGCCAAGACGATGAAATCGATATGGTGACCTTTCAATAGGTCAGTGAGATAGGCTTCGTCGGCGAAGAGGGTTTTGGGCACGTGGATTGCGGGCACACCGAGTCGGGCGGCGCGCTCGTAGACTTTCGCTTCTTTGCGGTTGCAGATTACGAGGGCCACTTCACCGGCAGCTTCGTTCAGGCCGCTGGTTTCGTTTTGGCCTTGCTGGGAATCGGAGCTGTTGCTTCGGTTGAAGTAGCGAATAATTGCCTCGGCGTTGGAGCCATTGCCTGATGCCAGCACGGCAATTCTTTTCTTTACACCATCTGTTTTCATCTCACCATTTTTCATGTCGCAAAATTAGCATTTTCCCCTCACATCACCAAGACCCCTTCAAACTTTATCAATCGCCCTTGTAGCCCTCCAAAAACCGATTCTTTTCCAAAAGTGGTAATTTTAACCCACTTTTGGAAAGAATCGGCTTTTGAATTGGCAGTTTAGAGATGAAGGTTGGGTATTTCGTTTGCGATAAGCCATTCGGCGAGAGGAACGACATTGATGGTAAGGTCGGGGGTCTCTATCGTCCTTTTTTCGGAGTAAGTCACGATCTCCGCTTCCTTCAGACCGTATAACTTGTGGAATATTGCCAGAGCTTTCACCTCTCTGTCAAGAGTTTCCTGATTTTTGATGCTGTAGGAAGCCTGAATGCCTTTACCAAGTGAAGGAACGTAGAAATCAAGCTCAACCTCCTTATTATAGAAATAGACTTTCTCTTCCGGATTTTCAACCCCACGCTTGTAAAGGGTGATGGCACATAAATTTTCCAAAAGAGCCGTGTCGCTATCGGTAAGAAAGATATTCAACAAACCATTATCAACAAAATAGTGCTTCTTGACAGTGTTGCGCTCGACGAACTTTGACGCGTAATTCTCAAGCGAGAAAAGCAGGCAGGCGTCCTCACACAATTTAATATAGTCGGCTATGGAGGCGACGTTGGTCGACTGGCCGGTAGCTTTCACCATGGCAGCCAATCGGTTGATTGAAGTAGGATTCTTGATATTCTCTGCCAAGCGTGCCACAGCCAAACGTAAAGCCTGTTCGTTTTTGATCGCATTGCGTTGGATGATATCGCCCAAGATTATTTTTTCGTAAAGCTCATTGAGCCAATGGCGTTTGTTGACAAATAATCTTAATTCCGGGAAACCACCCCACTGGAAATAAGTGTTGAGCAGACGTTCCACTTCAGCACGTTTCTTACCATAGATCCAATTGGCATCAATCTTACAGTCGCAGGCGGTAAGGTATTCCTTGAAAGAGAAAGGGAATACGTATTGCTCAATATATCTGGCGCCTAAGGTAGAGGCGATTTCCTTACTGAGCATTTTGGCATTGCTGCCGGTAATGAAGACCAAATATTTTTGGTTGGCCAAACGGCGTGCAAAGTGTTCCCAACCCTCAACGTTTTGAATTTCGTCAAGGAAAAGAATAGGTTTTGAATCGTAAAGTGAAGAGTAAGCTTTGAGTATCAGATCCAACTCCATTGCCTTAAGTCCAATCAGACGCTCGTCGTCAAAATTGACGAAAAGCATCTCCTTAATGTCATGACCCTCCTTTATGAGTTTCAAAGCCTTGATATATAACATGTAAGATTTGCCCGATTGGCGGACGCCAACAAACACGTAACGTGCATTGGGCTCTAATTCTCTTGCCCTCGGAATTGGATCGATCTCTTGCAACAGTTCTTGTCCCTCAACGATAATAGCCTTCAAAGTATCAATATCCATAACTTATTTCTATGTGTCAGTTAATAATCTGATTCCTCTTCCACTTCTATTAAATAGAGAATACCCTCACATTAGATAGAGAAGAAGCACTTCAGATAGAGAATAGTCTCTGAATGCAAAGATACAAATTTATTTATTGCCAATAAACAAATTTATCAAATTTTATTTATTGCCAATAAATAAAATCATTATTCGCCTTCCATCTATATATTATGAGCTATGATAATTTTCTGACCGATTCTTTTCCAAAAGTGGCAATTTTTACCCACTTTTGGAAAAGAATCGGACTGGAAGGCGGTTTTAAGTCAAGGGAGGAAAAGCTGGTCGCCGTATACTTGAAGGGGGATCTCGCCGGAATATTTGTTTGGAATTATTCGGCTGGATGTGATGAGAAGTTGCTGAAGATACTTCTTTTGTGAAATATACTGCCGTAATACACCAACCCTTATACGAAGCTTTTCGATTTCCTTGGCCGAGAGAGCATAACCATCAGGTGCATACTTCATCTCGCAAATGTTCATGATGTCATCTGCACGGTCGATGATAAGATCAATCTGAACTCCAGGATGATAGTCGGTCTTTTTAATATGCCATGAGAAGAGATTGGCCATAATACCCGAGATACCGATTGCGGCCTTGATTTGCCGCGTGTGGAGTAGGCATACTCTTTCAAAAGCCAGTCCGCACCATGTATTGTAGGTTGAGGACCCTTGGAGCTTCATCCAGTAGTCATCGTCTATTTCATAGTTGCCATTGACAAAGCTATAATAAAACAATGTAAAGCAATCAACCAGTTGATATAGGGCATCTTTCTGCTTCTTATCCAAATGGCAATATTTTCTGATAAGCCCACATTCAATTAGATCGTCCAGAATCTCACTTAATTGCCCGCTGCTGTCGAGATCTCCTTTTTCTATAATTTCATCACGTGTCAATCCCGATTTCTTACCCGCGAGTGCCTCCACCACTTTGATATATTTTCCTGGGTTGGAAAACATCGAGGAATAGATGTAGGTGAATTCATTATGCAACTCACCACTTGTTCTGAAAATCAAGTCGTTGATATTCTGGCTCAAACTTTTTGTTGGCTTTAGCTTTGACCAATAATAGGGCACTCCTCCCATCACCATATAGCCATCGATAATCATTTTCCGAGTGAGTGGGAGCTTTCTGCTTTCGACTAAGGCCTCACATTCCGCCAATGAGAATTGAGTAAGCCGAATCTTATATGAGGCGCGATTGTATAAACCTCCTTTGTTACGGAATATTTTTTTGATAATCCAGGAAGAGGCGCTTGCACATACCACGAGCAAGATATCGTTACGAGCAGCTGCCCATCCATTCCAAAAGTGCTCGAATGCAGCAACAAAGTGAGAATTACGGGCATCCATCCAGGCTAATTCGTCAATAAAGATTACCTTACGTTGATCTTTTGAGAGTGTGACCAATTCGGCAAGCAGATGGAAGGCTTCAAACCACGTTTTAGGGGCAGGTTTATCCTTCGGTAGACCTTGATTGATCAGACTGGTGTGGAATTCAGTCAGTTGGTCTTGATTAGGGATGTCGTAAATCCCTGTATATTGAAATGTATAATTATTTTTGAAGACCTTTCCTACAAGGTAAGTCTTCCCGATTCTACGACGTCCGTACACAACGACAAACTCCGACTCCTCGGATCTGTAAGCACTTTCAAGATCTGCTATTTCCTCTTTTCGTCCTATAATCATAGCCAAAATTTTCTGCAAATATACAAATTTTCTCCGATTCTTTTCCAAAAGTGGATCAAAATTGCCACTTTTGGAAAAGAATCGGTCAGAAAATTATCATAGATCATAATATATAGATGGAAGCCGAATAATGATTTTATTTATTGGTGATAAATGAAATTTGACAAATTTGTTTATTGGCAATAAATAAATTTGTATCTTTGCATTCAGAGCTTGTTCTTCTATCACGTTTTATACCTGCTTCCCGTCAACCAAAGCTTAAAGAGTTTGTCGCTAATCTCATAAGGAGTGCCCCGCTTTT